>CAZERJ010000066.1:0-16938 GCA_964514445.1 uncultured bacterium
GAGGAGTACAGTTATCAGGAAATCGCCGAGATTATGGGCTGTTCGATCGGAACGGTCCGCTCCCGGCTCCACCGCGCCCGCGCGTTGCTACGACGGTTACTACAAAGACAACAACAATGACAAGGCACCTGACAAACGAAGAATTGATCGACTACCTGCACGAATCGCTTTCGCCGCAAGCGGACGCGCGGGCATTGGCGCATTTGGAGCAGTGCGCGCAGTGCCGCAGTGAGTACGACGCTGAAGCTGCACTTAGCGAAGCGCTTCGCGAACATGCGCGCGCAACCGAACGCGAATTTCCGGCAACGCTCAAAGCGCAAATCTGGAGCCGCGTGCGAAGCGAAGAGCCCTCGCCTTGGGCGCGTTTCGTGGCGGCGTTCCGTCCGGCGATCGCCGTTCCCGTTGCAGCGGCGCTTGCTGTCGGCTTGTACTTTGGCGTAAACGCGATGAACGGCAACGGACCTTCAATCGAGGCGGCATACTACTTGCAGGATCACGCCGCTATGACGGGCACGACGCCGTTCAGCGACCGCAATACGATGCCCGCCGATCTCGAGACCACCGCAACGCTCACGAATCAAACGCCGGTTGCGGTAGAAGCTGTGCAGTACACGGCGGATGCCGTCGGGCATTAAACGGCTTGTTGCTCTGCTGGCCGCGGCGTCGCTGATCGGCGCCGCGCCGGCAGCGCGAACCAATCGGCAACCTAACGCCGAGCAATTGTTGCGAGACGCTGCCGCGGCGTTCGGCAAACTGTCATTTGTCGGCCAAGTTCAGAACACCGATTACGGTCAAAAACGCGCCGAAGCGGTGCTGTTTCGCATCGAGCACCGCGCGCCGTCCACTACGCGCCGGTGGTATCTCGCGCCGGAATCGCTCTACGGCGATTCGATCATCGGCGTAGGCGACACCAGTTACGACATCGATACGCACCGCAACCGCATCATTGTCACCAAAGACAACGCGATCGACGATCAAGTCGCCGAGGACGAAAACTTCACGCTGCTGCTGCATAACTATTCGGCTGTGATGGCGCCCGACGACGACGTCGCCGGCCGCCGCGCATATTCCGTGCTGCTGGTCAACAAGTACACCGGACAGACCGTGATGCGCATCTCCGTAGACTCGCAAACCAAACTCGTGTTGCAAAAGGAGCGGTACGCACCAAGCGGCGCTGTCTCGCACGCGATGCGTTTCGAGCAGATCCGCTACACGAGCGACATTCCACAACAGCTCTTTGCGTTGCCGTCGGGGTTGCAGCGCATCGCCGGCACGGTGCACGGGATTTCTACGAGCGATTTGCCCGCATTGGTACAGGCCGCCGGTTTCAAGGCCGCCGGTCCGAAGTATCTACCCGAAGGCTTCTCGCCCATTGCAGGCGATTTGAGCGACATTAAAGGCGTTCGCACGCTGCACCTGATGTATTCAGACGGCCTGCGCACCGTCTCGCTCTTCCAAAACGCGCGCGGCGCGGCCATAGATCTCACCGGCTACAAAGTGCAGTCTGTCGCGCTACGCTCGCGCAGCGCGCAGTACGTCATTGACGGCTCCACGACGCTCATGGCGTGGCAAAACGGCAATCTGCATTTGGCGCTGGTCGGCGAATTATCGCGCGACGAACTCGTTAAGATCGCGCAGTCCGTCTCGCCGTAGCGCGGATCTCCGCGCGCGCCGTTGGCAGAATACCGGCGCAACATTTCGATAGAAGTGACCTCGCCATTAATGTATCGTGTGCCCATGGCACCTTTTCGTATTACCGGGCTTTCTCCGGAACATTTTGTTCATCTCTACGGTCTAAGCGACGATGCGCTGGCGGCACACGGCGCAAAGCGCTACGTCGTCGATCATTCGCCCGGCTTTCCGGACCGTATCGAGATGCGTGACCTGGAGCCCGGCGAGCACGCGATTCTACTGAACTTCGAACATCAGACCGCCAATACCCCGTACCGCTCGAGCCATGCGATCTTCGTGCGCGAGGGTGCGTCGGTTGCATACGACCGCGTCAACGAGGTTCCGGACGTGATGCGCATTCGGCCGCTGAGCCTGCGCGGATTCGATGCTTGGGGCATGATGCTCGATGCCGATCTCGTGGACGGCGCCGACGTTGAAACGCTCATCGAGCGCCTGTTCCGCAATCCCGGCGTTGCGTACATTCACGCGCACAATGCTAAACGCGGATGTTATTCCGGACGGATCGAGCGCGCTTAGGCGCGTAGCGTTGCGTCGACGCGCGCGCTTAAACGGCGCACGCTTTCGGGAATCGAATCGAGCGACGCGCCTGTAAATTGCGTTATGTTAGCATCGCTCGTCTGCGCGATGAGGGCAACAGATCGCGCAATAGCGGCGGTGTCATAGCCGCCTTCCAACACGTACGCGACCCGGCCGTTGCAGTACTCTTGCGCTACGGCGTTGATGCACGCCGTAAGATCCACCGCAACCTCAACGCCCACTCCTAAATCGCCGACCGGATCGCCCGCGACATAGTCGAAGCCCGCGCTAACGACAAGCATACCGGGCCGCACAAATGCGGCAACGCGCGGAAGCAGATCGCACCACAATGCTGCGAAAGCTTCGGTGCCAAATCTGCGCGGTGGCAGTGGAATATTGACGATAGCATCGTGCTTGCCGAGATCGTAGGTTTCGTCGGGTCCGCCGGTGCCGGGATACGCCGGATACGCGTGCGTTGAGACGTACGACATGCCCTCACCGCTGACGGTTTGTGTCCCGTTGCCGTGATGGTAATCGAAATCGACAATCAATATTCGCGCGCCGGTTTGCGCTTGCACGGCACGCGCCGCAATCGCCGCATTGTTGAAGACACAAAATCCCATGCCGCGGCGCGATTCGGCGTGGTGTCCGGGCGGACGGATGAGCGCGAACGACGGCGTGCCGCGTTCGTACGCATTCTGTGCGGCAACAAGGGCGCCGCCGGCAGCGCGCAGCGCCACCGCGAGCGATCGTTCGTCAACGGCCGTATCGCCGGTCGAAAGATAGCCCGCGTGACCGCGCATCGATCCGACTTCTCGCCGCACTAAATCGACGTACCCAGGCGTGTGCACGCGCTCGATCTCATCGACGGCTGCGTCGCGCGCGCCCATGAATTCGTTCGACATCCCGTGCGAACGCAAAAAAGCGGCCGCATCGGTTACCCGATCCGGCCGCTCAGGATGCGGAACGTCTTTTAGATGCTCGGCGTAGAGATCATCGTAGACGATGCGCACGTACTACCCGTGCTTGGTTTTCTTTCCCGAAGGTTTGGTTTTGCTCAGCGACGCAACGCGCGCCTGAATGTCTTTGTACGTCTTCGTTCCCGGCTTCATAAGGCGCAGCAACCGTTTGAACGAGTCGGCGGCTTTCGCCGGCTGATTCAGCCGCGAGTACGAATCGCCCGCCATGAAAAGCAACTGCGGATTGCGGTCCATGTATCCGCGCGCCCCGTTGTCGATGACCGTGAAGATCTGCGCAGCTTCCTTATAGTTTTTCAGGCTGTAATCGGAACCGGCGACACATCCCAGCGTATCCGGATCGCGCTGCATCTCGAATGAGCGCGTGCACGCATCTTTGGCTCTGTCGTATTGGTGCGTCGACACATACGCCTGGCCAAGCACCGCGTACGCCCGCGCACTAGGAGCAACGTCGCTCCACTGCTTCAAGTACGAAATCGCATCGGACGTACGCCCTTGCGACTGCTTGAGCTGCGCCATGTCGATGATCGCGGTGACGTCGGCCTTGTTGACGCGGATCGCACTCAAAAACTCGCGTTCCGCGCTGCCGCGGTCGCGCAGCGCATCGCGGAAGTATTCGCCGTACGCCGTGTGAATCGCCGATATGTTCGGATACGCTTTGACAGCCGCATCGAACGTCGCGCGCGCTTCGACGTTCTTGCGCGCCGCTGCGTACATCGATGCTTTGCGCACCAGGATCGCAGCCTTTTCATCATCGTTGGCCGCTGCTGCGACGGCGTCGTCGAACGCCGATGCCGACTTAGCAGTGTCATTTTCGCGAGCGAAGAGCTCGGCGCGCAACACCAGCACTTGGACGTTTTTCGGATCGGCCGCGATTGCGCGATCGATCACGCCAAGCGCGTTCGGAATCGTGTTTTGCGCGACCCAGGTTTGCGCTTCCTGAATAAGCGGCGTCACGTTTTTCGTATCGAGGCTATACGCTTTTTCGAGCTGCGCACGCGCATCGTCCCACTTTTGCTCGGCGGCGTAAACGCCGGCCAGCGCCACATACGCCTGCGCCTGATCTTTGTTGAAGGTTACCGCGCGATTGGCGATGCGCTCTGCATCGGCGCGTCGGCCGGTTTTGATGTAAAGATCGGCTAACGTGGAGAGCACCGAAAGGTTCGTGGGTTCTAAATTCGATGCGGCTTCCATGTCCACGAGCGCCGCTTGCGCGTTACCGAGCGATTCTTGCGCCGTGCCGTCGAGGAAGTACACCTCAGCCGTCTTGGTGCCCAGCTGCAACAAGCGTTGCGTGATCGGCACCGCTGCTTCCGGATGGCCGATTTGCATGTACTCGTTGGCCAGATCCGTCATCGCGCGGCGATCGTTCGGATTGTCCTTGAGCTTTTGAATCAGCCGCGGAATGGCGATATTCGGCGGTTCGGGCGATGCGGTAGGCAACGGCGCAACCGTCGGCGAGGCCGTCGGGCTGGGCTTAGCGGCTACCGCGCGATGCGGTGTAACCGCCGCCGCGCCGCAGACTGCGGCGGTAAGGGCGACGGCGATGAAAAAGCGTTTCAACGTGAAGTGTCCTTAAGTTTTAGGCTACGGGTATTCAACGGCCCAGGCGGCCCGATTGTCACGCATGCGCCTTGGCGCCTTGCACGAGATTCGTGAGCTCCGGAACGATTTGGAAGGCGTCGCCGACGACCAGCAGGTCTGCGAACTCGCCAATCGGCACGCTGCCGTCGCGGTTGATAGCGACGATTGTGCCGGCCGATTGCATGCCGACCTTGTGCTGAATGGCGCCGGAGATGCCGACGGCGATGTACAGCGGCGGGCTGACGATTTTGCCGGTCTGGCCGATCTGCAGGCTATACGGCACCCATCCGGCATCCGCAGCGGCGCGTGAGGCGCCGACGGCACCGCCAAGGGCATCCGCCAGCGGCTTCAGCAGCGTCTGGAACGGCTCGGGGCCACCAAGGCCGCGGCCACCGCTCACCACGACGGGGGCCTCTTCCAGGCCCATCTCACCGGAGGCTTCCTCGACCTCATTTTCGATGACGAGCGCGTACATTTTGCCGGCCGGCTTTTCCAGCTGCACGATCTGCGCGTTGCCGCCACCCGTCTGCGCATCGAACGCATTCGGGCGAATCGTGGCTACGCCGTAGTCGCCATTGAAATTGCTGGCAACAATGCTCGAGCCTTGCAGCTTCGGCCCGACGGCGATCGCCTTTCCACCTTCGAAGCGGAACGAGGTGATATCGGAATTGAGGCCTGCATTCAACCGCGCGGCGAGACGTCCGGCGACATCGCGGCCTTCCATCGTGTTGGGCACCAAAATGAGCGCCGGCCCGGTTTGGCGCGCGACCGCTTCGACGTAATCAACGATCGGATCGAGCAAATACTTGTCGACGTCGGGATCTTCACTGACGTGAATTGTGTCGACGGGATAATTCTTCAGCTTATCGGCGATGTCGGAAGCGCCTTTGCCGAGCACCACGGCGTGCGCTTTGCCGCCGAGCGCATCGGCAATGACGCGCGCTTCGCTGGCAAGTTCAAAGGTAACTTTGCGCGTCTGTCCGTTTTTCTGTTCGGCAAATACAATGACGTGCTGCATTTAGATGAGCTTTCTCTCCCGCAGAAAATCGAAAATCGCTTTTGCGCCGGACGCGCCGTCTTCAGCTTGCACGACGCGCGCTTTTTCGCGCGGTTTCGGAGCAGAAACTTCGAGAACGCCCGTCTTTGCGCCGTCGGTACCGGCGGCTTGGGCTAAACCGAGATCGGCAGTGGTGAGCTGCGCGATCGTCTTTTTCTTGGCGCCCATGATGCCTTTGAGCGAGGCGTAGCGCGGTTCGCCGACAGCCATGGTCACGGTAATGAGCGCCGGAAGCGGACCGGTGACGACTTGGTAGCCCATGTCGGTCTCACGCTGCGCGCGAATTTTGCCGTCACCGGCTTCTTCGATCTTGCGCACGTTCGTCAAACCGGGAACGCCCAGATACTCCGCGAGCGCGCCGGGCACGCCGCCGGAATTTCCGTCATCGGCAAGGCCGCCCATGATCAGCAAATCGAAACCGGTTTTCTTCAGTGCTTGTGCCATGACAAACGCGGTGCCCCACACGTCGCTGCCTTCCAACTGCGAGTCGCTCAGGAGTACCGCATCGTCCGCGCCCATGGCGAGCGCTTTGCGCAGCGTTTCTTTCGAAGATTCCGGCGCCATACTGAAGATCGTGACGGTCGTGTCACCGCCGATTTTTTCTTTCAGCTGGAGCGCTGCTTCGATGGCGTATTCATCGAACGGATTGATCACCGTTTCTAGTCCGGTGCGCACCAGACGTTTGGTCGCCGGATCGATACGCTTGGCCGCGTTCGTATCCGGGACTAGCTTCACCGTCACCACGATTTTCAACGTGGGCAGACCTCCTGATCCGACTGAGGGCTAAACAGAGTGCGTCCCACAAATGCGGTGCACTTGTGGGCGCTTAAAGACAACCCGCAGAGATTGTGCCAGGGGCAGGTACGGACCTGCCTGGTCTAGCACTCGCGCCTGGATGCTGCCGACCGTCACGCTCGTCTTAGCCGCCGTGCTTGCGTCCGCGCCGGCCTCGCCGTCGCCGGCACCTTCGCCGCCCGCCGATACGTGCGCCTCGGCTAACGGACATACGGCCGTGCTGAGCGTCATCAACCGCCCCACCGTGGGCTTCAGCCCCTGCGCGGTCAAGCCGGACGAATCGCTTTTGGAGATTGGCTATCAGGCCGGCGCGGGAGACATTGCGCAGAACCAGACCGGGCAGGGTTTTTTGCGCTTCGGCGTCGTGCCGAATATCGAAGTCGACCTCATCGGGCCGGCGTACGCCGTCCAGCGCGTACCTATGGAGGCGCACGGGTTCTTCGATTTCGGCGCCGGCATGAAGTGGGAATTCGCGCACACGAGTTCATCGGCGTTCGGCATGGACGTATTATTGACCGTCCCGTCCGGCGCGCCGGCATTTAGCGCCGGCGCTGCAACGCAGACGGTGAACGTGAATGACAGTTTTTCTTTCGGAAACTTCGGCGTCTCGACGACATTCGGGGTGAGTCATCAGAACGGTTACCGCACGTTGTTTCCGTCGATCGCCGTTACGAATCAATTCAATAACAGGACGCAGTGGTACGCGGAGGCATTCGCGCAAACGAAATCGTCGCCGGACGGCAAAGCGCTCGTGGGTCTGGATGGCGGCTTGCAGTATCTGATGACTCCGCAGCTGGAGTTCGACGTGGAAGGCGGCCGCACGATTTCGGATACGGCGCGCACGCGGTATTTCGGATTTGGATTCGGTGTGCGACTTTAAGCCGCGTCACGCACGGTTTTACACGTGTTCGTCCTCGTCGGCGTGGTGGGCGTCCTCCTGGTCGTCGCGATTCGGGTTGAAGTCGGTGTCGCCGTATACCGGTGCGTCGACTTTTGGAAGCTCTTCGTTCAGCACTTCTTCGGTCTTATATTCTCGTTTCATTATGCGTCCTCTCGTAGGTTGATGCCGACTTCGTGTAACCGCAGGCTGAACTCGTAGACGTCCGCGTAAACGCGGTACGCACCGGCAGCCGTCATTTCACTCTCTGCGTACCCACCCGCAAGCAGTCCGACACCCAAGAAGTGCGCCCGCCGCGCAGCGAGCATATCCCACACGGCGTCGCCGACGACAATCGCGTCCCGCGAATCAATCTGCAATTTTTCAGCAGCTGTGACGAACAGCTCCGGATCGGGTTTCGTGCTGCCCGCGTCGGCCTGAGAAACAACGGGCACCCTTTTGTCGAGTTCCAGCCATTCCAAGTACGGCTGAATATCCGTCATGCTTCCGCTCGATGCGATCGCATGCATCACGCGGCGATCGCGTAACGTGCGTAACAGTTCTTTTGCACCGTCGAACAAAGCGATGCTGCCGAGCATATCACGCATGTGGCGCGTGTGCGCTTCTTCCAAACGTTTTGCCGTCTGCGCATCGACAAGGTGGCCAATCTCGAGCTGCAGCGCCTGCATCAGCAGTGCACCGCTCATGCCGATTTTCCGGTGAATGCGCCATGGCGAGACGGAAAAGCCGTTTTCGCTAAGTGCTGCGTGCCACGCAAGCACGTGTTGATAGACGTTGTCGACGAGCGTCCCGTCGAGATCGAAGATCAGCGCCGCCAAGCGCTATTGCCGCTTTGTCGGTTCGACGTTTTCAATATCGGGATCGAGCTCGTCGGTGTCCTCGGCGTCCTCGCGCACGTCGCCCGGCGGTTTACTTTCGTTTTCCGTTAGCGCATCCTGAAAGATTTCACCGTCGCGGTCGGTCGTCTTTTTGACATCTTTGGGATCGGGTTGAATCTCAGCCATACCGCGTTCTTACCCGCTTCTTCGCCCACGAGCAGGGAAGAAAGCCCCGTTGAGCTTACTTGCCGCGTCAATGAAAAATGCGCTCTCTGCTGTGCTTGCTTGTCTGCTTTTCGGCACATCCGCGGCAGCCCAAGACCTAGGAACGTTTCAACCGGAAACGCCGACTGCCGCATCACTTGCCACGCAATCCGCGCCGATGACGCTCGTACTCGACGCGCGCAACACCTCGCGGGGGCTGATGTACTCGCGCATGACGATCCCTGTGCGTCCCGGACCGTTTGCATTCGTCTATCCGAAATGGATTCCGGGCGAGCACGGACCGACGGGACCGCTTTCAAACGTTACGCAGATTCGCGTGAGTGCAAACGGTCAAACGCTCTCGTGGCGCCGCGACGTAACGGATCTCTATCGCTTTCACGTTGACGTGCCGCAAGGCGTCTCCTCGCTCGACGTCTCGTTCACGGTGACGACGAACGCGGGCGACGTCATGTCGGACACGAGCGTTGCGGTGATCAACTGGAACCGCGATCTGTTCTACCAAGCCGACGTCGATTCGCACGACTACTACGTGCGTCCAAGCATCATTCTTCCGCATGGCTGGGATTACGCAACAGCGCTTTATGGCGCGCGGCGCAGCGGCGACCGCATTGATTTCGACGTGACGCCGCTCAATATGCTGATCGACTCGCCGCTCGATTTGGGCAGATACAGCAAGCACTATCTGCTGTGGAAAGAAGGCTCGGCGACGCAGTGGCTCGACATCTTCGCGAATAAACCGCAAGATTTGGAAATTCCGGCAAACGTCATTAAGGCGTACAAGAACATGCCGCGCCAGGCGTTTGCGCTATACGGCTCACGCCATTGGACGTGGTATCATTCGCTGCTTGCGCTGAGCAATGCCATCGGTTTTCAAGGTATCGAACATCATCAAAGCAGTGACGATCGCGCCGATGACGACTTCCTGACGAATCCGCGCCAGCAGCTCACCGGCGGCGATTTGGTCACGCACGAATTGTCGCACTCGTGGAACGGGAAATACCGCCGTCCATACGATCTCACGACGCTGAATTTTCAGATCATCCAGCGCACCGACTTACTGTGGGTGTACGAAGGTATGAACCAGTACCTGGGCGATCTGCTCTCGTTCCGCAGTGGCATCCGCGCTCCGAAAGATTATCCGGAATACCTTGCGTCGATCTATGCGCGCATGGATTACGAAACGGGCCGCCTGACCACGCCGCTCATCGATCTCACGACCGGTGCGCCGCATTTCTATGAAGCTCGGGGTCAGTACGGATCGCTGCGCCGCAACGCGGGCGACTTCTACACCGAAGGCGAGCTCGTTTGGCTCGACGCGGATACGATCATTCGCGAGAAAACGGGCGGTGGGAAATCGCTCGACGATTTCTTGCACGCGTTTACTGCGCCGGCCGTTACCGGTCCGATTACGAAAACGTACACGCGCGAAGACGTAGAGCAACTGCTGGGTACTATCGCGCCTTACGATTGGCACGGATTCTTCCAACGCTACGTTTATGAGGTTGCGCCGCATCCGCCCAGCGACGATATGGCGCGCGCCGGTTGGAAGCTCGTGTACAACGCTAAAGAGAACAAGTTCATCGCCGCACGCGCACACGACGGTGCAAACGAATGGTTTGGTATGGGCGCGCAGTTTTCGAGTGAAGGCACCATAACGGACGTGCGTGAGGGCTCAGCCGCGTGGCAAGCCGGGCTGCCGGCCGGCGGCAAAGTCGTGGCCGTTGACGGTCAAGTATGGGATACCGATGCGCTCGATTACGCGATTCGCAGCGCGCAGCGCGGAACGCAGCCGATCTCGCTGATTGTCAACAATAACGGGAGCGTGCGTGCGTACACGGTGCAATATCGCGGTGGGCACAAGTATCCGCATTTGGTGCGGATTTCTGGCAAGCCGGATATGCTGGCAAAAATTATGGCGCCGAAGTAACGCGGCGGCTTTGTGAACGCAGCGCGATGGTTCCCAATCGAAACACCGCGACTGCTGCTGCGCGAGTTTACGGACGCAGATGAACGCGACGTGCACGAATACGCGTCCGACCCACTGGTGCCTCGACTAATGGATTGGGACACGAACACGGCGGAGACAACGCGCATCGTGCTCGCCCAAAACATAGCGGCACAAAGCGAATGGCCGCGAGACGAAGTGAACCTCGCCGTCGAGCTTCGCGCTGAGCGCAAAGTCATCGGATCGATTCGACTGGCAGTTATCGACGGCGATAACGGCAACGCGGACTTCGGGTTTGTGTTTAATCGCAGATACTGGAATAACGGTTATGCGACCGAGGCTGCACGTGCCATTCTGGACGTTGCATTTTCCGTACTAAGGTTGCATCGCGTCATCGCGACCTGTGACGTGCGCAACGGCGCCTCATCGCGCGTCATGGAAAAACTCGCCATGCGGCGCGAAGGACACTTTCTGCAAGATCGCATGCAAAAAGGCGAATGGCGTGACTCGTACCTGTATGGCATCCTTGCGCACGAATGGCGCCTATTGGTACACAACCGCACCATCGATTAGGAACTATCCCGGCATAAGGAACCGCGTCGCCTAAGCCTCCTAGTCCACTTGCCCCCTGGACGTGCAGCGGGCTTACGTTACGCTTTTCCTGTCTGGAGGGTGCGTTACATGCGATCAACTGTTGCTGCTCTTTTCGTAATCGTGCTTTTAGCCGGTTGCGGCGGTTCTACCAGCTCACCAATTCCCGCCAAGCCGTCATTGAGTCTGCCGTCGGCAGACGGAACACCCGTAGTTCCCAGTGCGACGGTGTATATCGCTGGAACAGGCGTCACTCACTCGGCTTCGGGCAGTCCGAGTCTTTATGGCTGGCCTGTCGGCAGCGGCGACGAAGCGCCGACAAGAACCGTGTACGGTCCAGCGACACTTCCGCCTAACGTAACCGGCGTCGCGGTGGACGGTGCCGGTAATGTTTACGCCTTATATTCCACCGGTCCCGGAGCTTCCGGGGGTTCGATCGTAGAGTTTCCGCCGAACCCGAACGGGACGCCGACGCCCATTCGAGTGATTTCGGGACCGCACACGAGGTTGGGACAAACGCAGGCGCTTGCAGTTGCACCCGACGGCACAATCTTCGTGCTGACGACTCCCTATTCGGCAAACTGCAATTACACGATGGCCATCAACGTCTACTCGCCCACAGCGAACGGCGATGTAGCACCTCAGCGTCAACTCACGAATGCCCTCATTTCGCAAGGTGGATTTGGAACGCTCGCTGCCGACGGCACCGATACGGTTTTCGAATCTATTCCGTACTTGCCGGCGGTGCTCGCATTTGGCCCGGAACAAAATGGCTCTTCAGCACCGGACCGGACCATCTCGGGATCGAACACCGGCATGCTGAGCGGCGGTGATATAACGCTCGCAGTTTCACCACAGCTTGCACGCATTGCGGTGTACACGAGCGGCCACGTCGGCATCGGCGCGATCACAGAATATCCGACGACTGCAAACGGCAATGTAGCGCCTACCAACACGATAAATCCCGCGCCTACCGGCTACGCGCCATTTGCTTTGGCGTTCGACTCCACCGGAAACTTATATGCGACGACGACGGGCAATCCCAGTGCGCATTCCGTTCTGGTTTATTCGCCGACGGCGTCCGGCAACGCGACGCCGCTCACGACCTTCATACCGGACGTCGGCGGATACACGCCGCCTGGACTGGACGGGTATCTCGCTGTCGCACCGTAAGTAGCACTTAAACGTTTGCAGCATATCGTCGTGTTAACGGCGCCGCTATGTCGGCGCCGTCAACATGCGCCAAGCGAATAAAGATCCAAAGTTATGTTTTCATTGAGCCTGTTTTGCAGAGCATTGTTGTATGAAGGGGCGTACGTCGCGCTGCTGCCACCCGCGGAGAGCCATATGGGCACAGTGCGAAATGTATCAGTTTGAACACAAACCGTAACGCTCACGGAAACGAAGCCTATCGCGGAAACCTGTATGCTGATCGGTCCCGGCGGCAACGACGCGAAGATAAAAAAACCGTGCTTGTCCGTTCGCGTCGAAGCGCGCACCGCCGGTGAAACGGCAGCGACGAACGCATCGCCAACTGCGACGCCGGCACCTCCCGTGACGGTACCGCGAAGTCCGCCCGTGTTCTGTGTGCGCCCGTGTGCGGTGGTTAGAAGCACAGAAATCAACAGGACGCTGAAGAAACGGCTCATATTGCTACTATCGACTTCCGTGCTCAACCAACGACCCGAACCCAGAGCCAGACGCGTCGGGCGATCCGGCAGCCGACCAAGCAACTGCGAGAACGAAAGCAACGAGCATTACCTACACTCCGTAGTTGTGCGCAAACAAAAAAGGCCCTTAAAATAAGGGCCTTTCTGCGCGTAGCGTCAGCTCTTGAAGCCGTATAATCCGTGTCCCTTCGGGTCCGCGACGTAGACCTTGTACGCATGGCGCAGCCCGAGCGACATCGTGAAGATGACGTGCACCGGCGTGCCGGGTTTGAGACTGGCCGACTGCATCGTTTTACCGCCGGGAAGATCGACGAACTTCGGCCACGACAGAAAAGACATATCGGCCGGAACGCCGTCGATACAATGGACGCGGACGTTTTGCAACGAGACGTGACGGATGTACCCGTGGCAGTCGTGATATTTTCCGCCCGGCGGCGCGCCCTGCGCAGCGCCCAGAGCGGATGTTACGGCGACACTCAGAGCGAGCGTCAGCATGGTGGATAGACGAGAAAGACGAGTCATGCGAGATTCCTCCGCTGGTGTTTTACCCGTTGCGCGACCCGGTCACATGGCAGTCGAGCAAACAAACATGCTGTAATGAGCTGCTGCTCCGGTGAAAGCGACTTCATGCAAGAAGGTCTCTACAACTTTCTGGATGCTGCCTGCGGACCTTACGCAAGCAAAGCGATGTGGCGTACCGCAATCAACGAGTGATAACACAGCATCGAGCTGCTTGGTGACTGCACCATAGTCGGACTTTGTAGGCGTCGCCAAGCGGGCCGCGATCGTACCGGGCAACACACGATGCGATGGCATCATTGAAGCGCATGCAGGCGATGCATTGCAGTATCCTACTGTAGCGCACAACGGAATATGAACGCTCCAGCGCTGCGCGTGAACTACCGATCCCGCGAAAAGCGCGCCGGGAGAAACCCTAGCGCGCTTTTTTCTGGAAACTATTCCCGAATCACAACTTCGTAACTTTGGGATGCAAAGCGCTCAAGATTCTCGTCAATGTGTATCCCCGTGCCTCTGCAAATATACCAAGGCGTCGTTTACGTACGTAATGGCGTTCTGCGTTTCCGTAATGGCGCTTTTTACAAGTCCATTGCAGGAGCAACGAACCGATTCCAGGCGGTCCAGCGCCATTTCTAATTCGCGACCTGCTTGCCGAAGTTCCGCTTCACAGTGCTCGACGCTGTCGCTGTTGCTGGAGCCGACGTCCATGGAAGTGCGCGTCGATGATGCAGGCAGCAGTGTTCCCGGCGCCGTTGCGGCGTTTGCACATGCGGATAAAACGCCGCCGGCTGTAATAAGTCCCGCGCACTTTGCGACCTCGAGGCTAAAACGTGCTCTATTCATTCTCGATCTCCAAAAACAAACGGGGCTGACGCGATTATCCCACAGCATGCAGTAGAGAAACCCGATGCCGGCGGCACCAGTCAAAACAGACTTTTGGAGCAGACTTACGACCGCGCGAAAGAGCGCACACCGGCGACCTTTCGGTCGATTTGAGATCCCGTCGTCACTTGTTGTTGAGGTCGCGCTTGGACAGTGCGTCGCTTGTGGCGCCCGCTTGGCTACAGCCGCGCAAGCGCTTGACGAGCGAGCGCGGTACCGACGGAACGTGCGTTGGCGTTCAATACGCCGCGTAAATCTACGGCGACATATCCGTGGCCCTTGCGTGCTGCGACAGTCGAATCCATCGGCCCCCAATACGTTTCATCGCCTATCTTAGGGCCGGAGCTTGCGCTATGCATCATCGCGCCCGCACTCTTGTAGGCAGCGAACTCCGTATCAGCGTCTGTGCGCGAGACTTCTATCGTCACGACACTCTTGTCAGCGGCGGTATACGCGCACTTTGTGTCGGATTGTTGCTCTGCGGACGTAACGCTGCTTTTTAAAGCAGTCGCAACCTCGTCTTTGGTGACGTAGTCGCATGGGCCGTTGACCGCGCTCTGGTTCTTTGTTGTCTGGGTTGTTTCACTGCTGCTCTTCGAAGAGCTTGCACACGCCGTAACGAACGCAACGAGCAAGAGGCAAGCGGTCACGCGATAAAACATGTATACCGTCCTTTATTGGGAGAAATGCGGAAAAGCGCAGGGCGTGCCGGCGACGCTGTCGGTCGCCTGCCTTGCAGTTCTGCGGTCGCCTGCCGTCCTGAGCGGTGTCACGAATGCACTTGAGAAGTATTTGAATCTCGAGCAAGGAGCTTGCACTATGCGGATTCTACTTATCGCATTCTTTGCCGTTTCTCTAGTTGCATGTGGCGGCGGGGGATTCTCAGGCAATCGTGCGTCGGCGCCGC
The DNA here is from genome assembly GCA_964514445.1 of uncultured bacterium. Lineage (GTDB taxonomy): Bacteria > Vulcanimicrobiota > Vulcanimicrobiia > Vulcanimicrobiales > Vulcanimicrobiaceae > DASSRQ01. The sequence goes on from CAZERJ010000066.1 coordinate 15,077, forward strand.
TGCTAGAGCCCGCCGCTAATGCCAACATAACCACCCCCGGTCCACGCGCGAGCAAAATCTACGTTTCCAACGAGACGGTTTTGATCTTCAATGCCGACGCTACCGGCAATTCGAAGCCGGTGCGAAAAATTCCAATTAATCCTAACGGCGAAGTGGCCTTTGACGAGTTGGGAAATCTCTACGCGACGTACTTCGACCCGAAAACCGGAGCCGATTGCAATTGTGTCGTGGTTTTTGCAGCGGCGGGGTGTGCGTCGTTGGATCCGATTCGCAGAATTGCTGGTCCTGCGACCCTATTGAATAATCCGGAAACCGTCGCCGTGGATAGTGCCGGCTATCTTTATGTATTGAACGCGTTTGCCCCGGTTTTGGGGCGCAGTATCGTCACGGTTTACGCTCCGGGGGCGAACGGTGACGTAGCGCCGGTTCGCACCTTCACTGTACCGGCCGTTGATAGCAAGGACATCGCGATCGACAGCGAGCGTCGATTGTTGTATATCACGCAATCGAGATCGGCTGGTGAACCCGGTGAAATTGACGTTTTCTCAGCCGACGCGACGGGAGACGCAGTCCCAGTACATATTATTTCGGGACCGCACACGGCTCTCGAAAACATTAACGGTATCGGTCTCGACCGTTTTGGATCGCTCTATGTGGCGATAGCTGTAACGCCCACTAGCCCCAACGGCTCGATTTTGCAGTTCGCACCAAATGCTGACGGCGACGCTTCACCGCTTCGCAGTATTCAAAGCGCTGACACAAAGCTTCATTCACCGTTTGATGTCGCCGTAGACCTGAGCGGCGACATATACGTATTGAATGGCGGCATACCGGGGTCGATTTTAGTCTTTGCCGCGAACGCGCATGGGGATGCCTTACCGATTCAAACGATAGAGGGTCCCGATACGGGGCTTTCAACCGGTGGATCGATCGCGGTCAGATAGCCCGGTTTTATGCTTGAGGCTGGCGTTTCCGTCCGCCCGCATTGTTTCTTCCGGCTTCTCGCGGGACGCAACGATCGCTAGTATCGCCGGCACATCGAGGACCGCGTGTTCCTGTATCGACGATGACAAGCCGCCGTTTCACGCCTCGCCTTGCGGACCAGTCGGTGCGCGTGCGTCGGACCAACGCTCAGAATTTCAGCCAGCGTACGGTAGCTGACCCCTATCGCGTCGGTCGTTAGACCGTGAAGGCTCGCATATTCGACAAGCCGATGAATGAGCGCCGCTTTTTCAATTCGCCCATCTTTCATCAACCGGCCCTTCAACCTTGTAGCGCCCAATGGTAACTCTACACGCGCGAGGCATCCCTAGACCAGACTGCATCGCTAATGCAACGCGCACGCGCAAGTGAACCATCCCGGCCGGCAGCGTGCCGTCCCACGTGGCTGTGTGTCCGCGCGGATCGGTATTGAGGTAAAACGCTCCGTAGCCTTCACGACGCACGAAAGGCTCGTCAAAATCCTCGACGGAAACGACGCGCTTTGTGCTATCGACTTTCCTCGGTCGTAGAGCAATGTCACTTGTGGTAGCGGCGCGCTCGATACCGGCAGAGGGTTATTCACTTCCACGACTGCCACAGCAAACTCATTATCAAGCGCCGGTGCCACGATGTTGGCTGAACCGAAGGCGCAGAAAAACAATTTCATCGAGACATAACCCGGTAAGGGTTCGTCGGCACGACGTGGCGCGACGGTTATCAAGCATAATATGCCAGCGAACAATGCGTGCATGCTCTAACAGCGTCAATTTGACCATGCCCGTGACATTTGCTGCGTCTTAAAAAGCCGCATGAAGTGAGGATATTTTCTGGGATGACCGGGACTCGAACCCGGACGCTCTTTCGAGCAGCAAATTTTCGCA
>CAZERJ010000067.1:0-16498 GCA_964514445.1 uncultured bacterium
ATCCCGATTGTCTCTAGCTCGACCCAGGCGTATCTCGTGAGCGCGACGCCCGATCAAGTGCAAATGCTCATGATCGATCCCAAGCGTGTTGAACTCACGGTGTATAACGGCATTCCGCATTTGATCAAAGACGTCATCACGGATGCGCGCATGGCCGCCGGAGCGCTATTCGAGATGACGAAAGAAATGGACGCGCGGTACGAGCGGTTTGCCAAAGCCGGCGTGCGCAAAATCGAAGAGTACAACGCGAAGTTCCCCGAGGAAACGCTGCCATACGTCGTCATCATCATCGACGAACTGGCCGACCTGATGCTCGTCGCGCCCGCGAAGGTGGAGACGACAATCATGCGCCTCGCGCAGCTGGCGCGCGCGACCGGCATTCATTTGATCGTCGCAACGCAGCGTCCGTCGGTCGACGTCATCACCGGTCTCATCAAAGCCAACATTCCTTCGCGCATCGCCTTTGCCGTGAGTTCGCAGGTCGATTCGCGTACGATTTTGGATATGGCAGGCGCCGAACGGCTGCTGGGCCGCGGCGACATGCTGTATCTGCCCATCGATGCACCCAAACCGGTGCGCGCACAAGGTGCGCTCATCACGGGCGCCGAGGTGAACCGCCTGGTGCAATTCTGGATCACGCAGAGCCGTCCGGAAAACATGGTGGACGTCGAAGTGACGCCGATCTCGGACGATGACAACAACAAGAAAGACATCGATCCACTTTGCTACGATGCGGCGAAATTCATCATCGAGACGCAATACGCGTCAACGGCGGCGTTGCAGTCGCAATTTTCCATCGGCCATCCCCGTGCGGTGCGGGTGATGAAGCAGCTGGAAGAGTTCAAAGTCGTCGGTCCGCACGAAGGCACGAAGCCCCGCCGCATTTTGCTGGGCTTGGGCGAACTGGAACAGGTCGCGCCTCGCATGGGGCGCACGGGCGAACAAGGAGATCTTTTTGCCGCAGGCGCGTGAACGTGTTGCTATAGCATATATTATCGCGGCGATCGTTTTGGTCGCCGCGTTTTTCGTGCTGGGCAAAGATGTTATCGCGCACGGCGAGCCGCCCGGCTTGTGGCATTGGGCACTTGAAGTGCATGGGCAGGCGGTTACGCTTGCGTGGATATTTACGAATTTCGGGTGGATTCAAGCCCTCGGACCGCTGTTCGTCATCGCGATCGTGGTCGCGATTCGCTTTGCGCAGTGGCGCGTGCGCATGATTTATTTAATGTGCTCGTGCCTGGTGACGTGGGGCATAACCGACGCGTTGCAGCGATACTTTGCGCGACCGCGGCGAAACGATTGGTTGTGGCGGCACGAACATGCATTCTCATATCCAAGTTCGCATGCATCGACCTCGACTGCGTTCTACTTGCTTGCCGGCGTTCTGATTTTGACCTCGGACTTACCGCGGACGACGCGCGTTACCGGTTTCTTGCTGCTCGCCGCTCTGTGGGTCGGGATTTGTTGGTCGCGCTTGGCACTGGGGGCGCATTATCCGACTGATGTCGCAGGCGGCATCATGCTTGGCGCCGCTATCGCGCTGGCGGGCGCGGCCATCGTGCGGTTGGCGGGCAAAACGGCCGCGCGCGTGTAACGACCTGAGCATGGCCCGCTATCTGGATCCCGCGCTCGGTCACATCGAACATAAAGTCGAAGAAGGCATCCCGCTCGGCATGGAAGACGGATTGACGCTGCTGCGCACGTCTGACATCCATGGCCTCGGACGAATGGCCCGCGCCGCGAAAGAACGTAAGAGCGGCAAAAAAGTTTTTTACGTTCTCAACCGCTATATCAACTCGACGAACGTTTGCTACGCGAATTGCCGGTTCTGTTCGTTCGCGGTTGACGAATTCAAAGAGACGCAGCGCGTCGTGCGCATGACCGCCGATCAAGTCTTTGAAAAAGCCCTCGAGACGGGAACGAATTTCAACCAGATCCACATCGTCGGCGGACACGATCCGCGTCAGCTTTCGCTCGATTACTGGCTGCCGCTGATGCGCCGTTTCAAAGAGCGTTTGCCGCACGTGCAGCTTTCGCTGTTCACTGCCGCCGAGATCGATTACATGTGCAAACGTCACCGGATGGGCTACCCCGAAATGGTTGCGGAGCTCAAGGCCGCAGGTTTGGATAACGTCAATGGCGGGGGCGCGGAGATTTTTGCACAAGAAACGCGCAAAAAGATTTGCCCCGGCAAGGTCGGGTCGGATAACTGGCTCGCGATTCACGAGGAATTGCACCGCCAAGGCGTCGCCTCGAATGCGACGATGCTGTACGGTCACATCGAATCGCACGAAGACCGCATCGATCACCTGATGCGCCTACGCGCTTCGCAGCAGCACTCTCCGGGGTTCAATGCGTTTATCCCGCTCGCGTTCCATCCCGACGGTAACGAGATGAGCGATTGCGGCTGGACCAGCGGCCTTGATGATCTGCGAATTTTTGCCGTTGCGCGCTTGATGCTCGACAACTTCGATCACATCAAAGCGTACTGGATGATCCAGGGCATCAAGGTTTGCCAAGTCGCACTGCACTTCGGCGCCGACGACATGGACGGCACGCACGGCAGCACGGACGAAGAGTTGATTTACCACAGCGCGGGAACGCAATCCGGTCAGTACGTTGACGACCGCGAATTCCGCCGCTTGATCGAAGATGCCGGCTACATTCCAGTGCGGCGCAACAGCACGTACGACGAATTCGCGTGGGATTGGAGCCCGGCTCGGGATGACTCGGTTCTAGCATGACGCTGAAATGCAGCCGCATGCGCTATGTGAACGATCTGCCGATTTTCGGCGCGATCGATGCCGGAGCCGTTGAGTATCCCGGCACACTTGTCGCGGATGTGCCGGCGACGTTGAATGCGCAAATGCGCAGCGGCGAACTCGACATGGGGCCGGTGAGCGCGTTCGAATATGCGCAAAACTTCGAGCGCTATGTGCTGTTGCCGGACCTGTGCATCGGCGCGCGCGATGAGCTCGTCTCCGTCGTGCTGGTTTCGCAAACGCCACCCGCGTTGCTGAACGGGGCGCCGATCGCGGTGACGCGGGAATCGGCAAGCGGCGCACACTTCTTGCGCGTGCTGTTGGAACGGCGGTACAACGTGCAACCGGCATACGAAATTGTCGCCGATCCGCTTGCGGCCGCCAGAGAAGGGCGCGCGGCAATGGTCATCGGCGACGCCGCCATCGACGCCGTACTCACGTTTCCGCGTGAACACGTCTACGATCTCGGCATGCTCTGGCGCGATTGGACCGGCGAGCAATCCGTGACGGCCGTGTGGGTCGCGCGCCGCGAAGTGTTTGAAACCAAGCTCCATGAAGTGCGCGCGTGCATGCATGCGCTTACCGACGCCTATTCGTGGGGACGCTCCCGTCGCGATGAGATCGTGGCGCAAGCGCAGCGCGCGAAGCCGCGTCCGGCTGGATTTTACGAACAGTATTACGCAAAGCTCAATTTCACGTTTCATTCCGCCGCTCAGCGCGGTTTATTGACATTCTGCCGCGAGTTGCTCGCCATTGGCGCGATCGATCGCATGCCGCCCGTTTCTCCGGAGGTTCTTGGTGTCGCTCACTGATCTGCTCGACAAAGCCGCGACCGGCGGGCGCCTGACGTTCGACGAAGGCGTGCGGCTTTACAAAGAAGCCGATTTGCACGATTTAGGTGCCGCCGCGCATGCGCGACGCTTGCAGATGTATCCCGATCCTGTAGTAACTTACGTGATCGACACCACGATCAATTACACAAATATCTGCAACGTACATTGCACGTTTTGCGCGTTCTTCCGTCCCGAGAAGCACGGCGAAGGGTACACGATGTCGCACGATGACGTTATCGCGCGAGCGAAGTACGCTGCCGATCAAGGTGCAACGCAGATCATGATTCAAGGCGGCGTCAATCCGGATTTACCGCTCTCGTGGTTCGAGGAGCTCTTCACGCGCGTTGCCCGGGAACTTCCGCACGTCGATATTCATTCGCTTTCCGTATCCGAAGTGATCGGTCTGGCAAACGTCGAGCAGATTCCCGTGCGAGAGGTCCTTGCGCGGCTCAAGGCAGCCGGTATGAAATCACTTCCTGGCGCCGGTGCGGAGATTCTAGTCGAGCGCGTGCGTAAGCGCATAAGCGCACGCAAGGTCCAGCCCGACAAGTGGCTGGGCGTTATGCGCGAGGCGCAGCTGCTCGGAATGCCCACGACGGCGACGATGATGTTCGGGTCGATCGAAACGGAAGAAGAACGCATCGAACATCTCAAAGTCATTCGTGATTTGCAGGACGAAACGGGCGGCTTCACCGCGTTTATTCCGTGGTATTACGTTCCGTTCAAGACGCCGCTGCGCGGAAAAGAAGCGACGGGGCTTCAGTATCTGCGCGTACTCGCGATCTCGCGTCTGTTCCTCGACAACGTCGCGCATCTGCAGGCATCGTGGTTGACTCCGGGCCTCAAACTCGGGCAATTAGCGTTGTTTTACGGCTGCGACGATATGGGCGGAACGATCATCGAGGAACAAGTCGTTCGCGATGCCGGCAGTACGAACGCAGCAACAAGGCGAGACCTTGAACAAGCGATCTTAGGCGCCGGTTTTCGGCCCGTTATTCGCGATACGTATTGGAATATTCGGTCGGACGTCGAGCTCGCAACGGCCTGAATCTGCTTGCGTTAGTAGCCTGAAGCGGCTACCGTAAGCCGAAGACTCGACGGTACCGTACAAATTATTGTACCGTTGCCGCGACAGGCAATGCTGTCTACGCTTTTGAAACCGGGCTGACACAGCGCCTCTTCCAAATCGCGAGGTACTTTTTTCATTGGATGATGATAACGTCGTCCAGACATCCGCATCCCGCGATGGGAGTCTTGACGAATGCGAGCCGACAGTGCAGATTCCGGCGTGGTGGAGTTCTTTTCTCTTCCACGTTTTGAACCCGCGTCAGGTCAGCATGTATGTGTACCTGGTCATGCTAGCGGACGATCGCGGCATTTGCCATCCGACAATCGAGCAAATTCGTAAAGACCTCGGCTTGCTGAGCACGACGATGGTCTTTGAATCGATTGCAGTCCTTGAGGACTACGGCTTCTTCGTGCGCTCGCGCCAAGCGTTGCCGGAGTCGCGTTCGCGCCGCAACGTGTACCGCAGAACCGCATGCGAATACACCATTTTACGGCTTCTGGAAACGAATCGCGTCGATGCGCATTTGAACCCAACCGGTTCGTCCGATGCTATGTCCGACGAATCGCGTCAATTAGTGCAAGAAGGCCTCAAGTCGATTCTCAAAGACGATTTTCAGCGATACACTGACGCGGCCGAAGAACAACGGCGCCCGGTGCTGATCGATATTTTGAATCAAAGCTTGCGCACGCGCCCGGACGGAATTTACTTCTAACTACAACGCTTCGCGAATCGTCGCAGCGCCGAGCACTTCGTCGCTGTCGCGATCGAACATCGCAACGAGCTGCCCCGGCGAGATCGCGCGAACCGGCCGTTCGAATTCGAGGCGCACTTCGTCACCGTCGATGTGCGCGCTCGCCGCTACCGGCTCTGCGCGGTACCGTACCATGGCGCGAACGACGACGCCGTCTTGCGTAAAGCGTTCCGGGCGAATCACATTCAATTCGTCGGCGCGTAGACCGCCGGCATGCAGTTCGTCCTCGCGGCCTATGACGATGGTGTTCGTCTGTGCGTCGATACGTGTCACGTAACGGGGACCATCGTTACTTGCCGGTAGTCGCGAACGCTGGCCAATCGTAAAATTCGCGACGCCGCTGTGCGTTCCGACAACTGCACCGCTTGTGGTGACGACGGCGCCTTCTTTTCGCACATCTGCGCGAGCGCGCTCGAGCACGTCGCGATAGTCGCCGCCTTCAACAAAGCAGATGTCTTGCGATTCCGTCTTGTCGTGCACCGGCAGACCTAAGCGGCGCGCGTGGTCGCGCGTTTGCATCTTGTTCAGCTCGCCGAGCGGAAGTAACAAACGTTCGAGCTGTTCCGGCTGCAGCTGCGCGAGCGCGTACGATTGATCTTTCGCATTGCCGCTGCGATAGAGGTGCGGACCGTCGCTGCGGTGTTCGAGCCTGGCGTAGTGACCGGTCGCGACGAACCGCGCGCCGACGGAATCCGCGTATTTGCGCAGCGTGCCGAGTTTGACGAAATTGTTGCACGAAACGCACGGATTCGGTGTGCGTCCGCTCACATAGTCATTCACGAAACGATCGATAACGCTGCGCCGGAACGTCTGCTCGAAATTGAGCACGTAATGTGGAATGCCCAGCACGGCCGCGCTCTTGCGCGCGTCATCGAAATCATCGATGCCGCAACAGCTTTTTGCGTGCGGGGCTTTGGCCTGCGTGTACATCTTCATCGTTACGCCGATCACGTCGTAGCCCGCTTCAACCAGCAAACCGGCGGCAACGGCCGAGTCTACTCCGCCGCTCATGGCGGCAATTACGCGCGTTTTTTCCATATTTCGCCCGGACAGGATAACAGGACGGCCCGGAAAACTCCAAGCTGCAATGTCGCTGGGCGAACGTTTTCGCGCTGCGCGCGAGCAAAGGGGGCTGACGCTCTCCGAAGTTGCCGAGCATCTTCGGATCCGTTCCGTTTACCTTGCCGCCATCGAAGACGAAACCTGGTCCACCATCGGCGCCCCGGTTTATACCCGAGGCTTCCTTCGCACCTACGCCCGGTACCTGAACCTCGATCCCGAGGAGGCGGTTGCGCAGTACAATGCGTCTTCGGGCGCGCCGCCGGCTCAGAGCGCGGCCGCCGCCGCACCCGTCAGCACTTACCTGTCCCAGCAGGCGGCGCCCGGCAGCCTGCGGTGGGTTCTCTGGCTTTCCGGGGCGGTCGCCGTGGCGCTCGTCGCGTTCGTCGTCTACCTATATGTTACGCCGCCCGCCGGCGCGCGCCGGCCTGTCGAGATGGCCGCCTCAACGGCCGGACCGCTTGCCTCGCCCCGGGCCGTGCCTTCCGCCGCGGCCTCGCCAGCCGTACAGCCGCACACCCTAAATCTGGTCCTGACGGCCGAGTCTTGGCTCAGGGTTATCGTTGACGGCAATGTTAGTATTGAGGGTACGTTTCCGGCAGGCACCCGCAAGACGTTCCACGGGTCCGTCGCCCTGTTGCGGGTTGGCAATGCAGGCGGCGTTCAGGTGACGGTCGACGGCCGTCCCGTCGGCAAACTCGGCGCCTCAGGCGACGTAGTCGAAAAAACTTTCACCTTATAGGAATGAACCTTGAGCGACGCTTCCTTTGATGTTGTATCGAAAGTCGATCAGCAAGAACTTGACAACGCGCTGAATCAGGCGCGCAAGGAAATCGGCGGGCGTTTCGATTTTAAGAATAGCGTCACGGAGATCAACTTCGACGGCAAAAGCACCATCACGGTGCTCTCCGACGACGAGTTGAAAATGAAAAACGTGGTGGACATCATTCAGTCGAAGGCGGTCAAGCGCGGCATCAACATCAAAGCGTTCGATCTCGGCAACGTCGAGCCGGCCGCGCACAACGCCGTGCGCCAGGTGATCACCGTCAAAAGTGGCATTCCAAAGGACAAGAGCAAGCCGCTGATGGAAGCGATCAAAGGCCTCAAGCTCAAGGTGAACGCGCAATATCAGGACGAGCAAATCCGCGTCTCCGGCAAAAGCCGCGACGATCTCCAAAAAGTGATCGCGCATCTGAAGACAATGGACTACGAACTTCCGCTGCAGTTTGTGAACTACCGGTGAGGAGATCTTTGCGGCGCCCACGGGGAGAGTGCAAGTTAGCAGTTCGGTGTATGCGCCATGAGGTAATGGGGGCCCCATCGCCGATGGGGGGCGCGCAGGCTAGGCCGGAGCGCCTTTCAAATGAATAAAGTTTCGTTCGTCTCGCTTGGATGCGCAAAGAATCTCGTTGATACCGAGGTGATGATCGCTAAGCTCGGGCAGGCCGGTTGGGCGCTTTGCGACGACAGTTCGCAAGCCGATACGGTGATCGTTAACACGTGTGCGTTTATCGATCCGGCGAAAGCCGAATCGACCGATGCGATCATGGAGCAGGCGCAGCGCAAGCGGGCGGGGCAGCAGCTCATCGTCGCGGGATGTCTTGCGCAGCGGTACGGCGAGCAGTTGCAGTCGCTCGTTCCGGAAATCGACGGCGTTATCGGAACCGGTGCTTACGCCGGAATCGTAGACCTGCTCGAAGATGCGCGCGCCGGACATCATCCCGTGCGCCTACAGTTCGATGCACCACCCGAACACGATTTCTTGCCGCGCCTGGTCACGACGCCGAAAGCCACGGCATATTTGAAGATCGCCGAAGGCTGCGATCATCCGTGCACGTTTTGCATCATTCCAAAACTGCGCGGCAAGTTCGTCAGCCGCAGTGCGGAGTCCATACTGGCCGAAGCGCGAGCGCTTGCGGCATCGGGAACGAAGGAACTCATCCTGATTGCGCAAGACACCTCGATGTGGGGACGCGATCGCGGCATCCGGCGCGGCGGTCTTGCGCAGTTGCTCGAACAGCTCAACGAGATCGACGGCATCGAGTGGATTCGCCTGCTGTATTTGTATCCGGCGACAGTCGATAGCGAACTGATCGACGCCATGGCGCGTATTCCTAAAGTGTGCAAGTACATGGACATGCCGCTCCAGCACGCGCACGCGGATGTGCTGCGCGGCATGCTGCGGCCCAGCAACGGCGAGCGGTATTTAGAGATCGTGCAACAGTTCCGCGAGCGGGTGCCGGGAATGACGATGCGCTCCACGTTCATCGTCGGTTTTCCCGGCGAGCGTGAAGAGCACGTGCAGTATTTGGAAGAGTGGATTGCCCGCGCGCAACTCGATCGCGTCGGCTTCTTCGAATACAGCCGCGAAGAAGGCACGCCGAGCGCGGATTTGCCGGAACAAGTTCCGGCCGCGGAGCGGCGGCGGCGTCTGGTGCGCCTGCGTGAAGCGCAGCGCCTTGCCAGTTTGCAGGCGCGCAACCGGCGCGTCGGTTCGACGGTCCGCGTGCTGGTGGAAGAGCGGCGTACGGTGCGCAAGACCGATCCGCTGCGCGAAAAAGTCGGATCGGCAAGTGCGTGGTTCGGCCGCTCGATGGGAGAAGCGCCCGGTGTTGACGGCGGCATTTATTTCGAGGGTGATGCGCAGGCCGGATCCTTTGTGGACGTCACACTGACGGGCAGTACGGCGTTCGATTTTGCCGGAACGATTTCACAAGAGGTAACTGCGGCAGTTGGGTAGTCTTTTGGCGCGCTCGGTGTGGGCGCGCGTCGTTGCGATTCTGTTGGCCGGTTTCATCGCCGTTATCGGCGGATTCTCGGTCGCGCTGCATCGCAATCCGTTTCAGATTCTCACACTTCAGTTCACGCCGTCACCGGAAGACCTGTTCCAGCGCAATAACTTGCTTGTCTTGGTCGAGGGCCTTGACTACGACTACACCGCTAAGGACATGGAGTTCTCAAAGCGGGCGCGCAGCGACGTGATTTGGGCCGTTAATCTCGAGTTCCCGACCAAACGCATCTATCAGCTTTCGATCCCGCGCGACATGGTCGCTACGCTGCCGAACGGTCAACAGGCAAAGATCAATCAGGCGCAATCCGACGGAGGCGTGAGCGAAGCACAAGCGGTCATCTCGAAGTGGCTCGGCATACCTGGATTTCAGCGCTACATGATCTTTCGCGTCGACACGACGAAAGATTTGATCAACGCGCTCGGCGGCGTCGACGTAAATGTCATGAACTCCGACTGTATAACGACGCCGAAGAATTGCACGAACGGCCCCCTCGATTACGAAGACACTTGGGGGCATCTCTATATTCACCTCAAACCGGGGATGCAGCACCTCAACGGCGAGCAAGCTGTCGGGTACATGCGCTACCGTCACGATTGGTGCGGCGATCCGTGCCGCATCAAACGGCAGCAGGAAGTGCTGCACGCGCTTTTCGCGAAAATTTCGCGGGATAAAACGAATACGCTCCTGCATGCCGCCGACGTCATCGGCGTGCTGAATAAAGACGTTGAAACGAACTTCTCGCGTGAGGAAGAACTGAGTTTGGCAACGGCGTTCATCGGCATGCCGAAGGACGCTCTGGTCACAAAACAAGTGCCGTATGTTGCCGAAGTAAACTTACCCGATTACGGATCGTCGATCGTTCCCGACACGAATGCGCGCGCCAAACTCGTGCACGAAATGCTCTTGGATCCACCGGTTCCCTCGCCTCCGCCTGATATGCGCGCAATCGCCGCGATTGCGCCCGCGAGCGTGCGCGTCGACGTGCAAAACGGCTCAGGCGTGTCCGGAGCCGCTAAGCGTGTGGCGAGCGCGCTCAAACGTCAGGGCTTTGTCATCGGCACTATAGGCAATGCACCGCGTTCGGATATCCAGGCGAGTGAAGTGCACCAGCACTCCAACATCGAGTACGCCGGTTTTAAAGTGCGCATCGCTCTTGGTGCATTCGCGGCCAGCGTGCCGGTGATTCATGACGGCACGGGCCCGCAAGCCAGTGACGTCACGGTGATCGTCGGACAAGATCTCGCAGCGAAGATCGCGCAAGGAGGCGGACCGCAGTGAAACCCCTCGCATGGATTATTGCAGCAGTTTTTGCGATCGCGGCCGGCTACGGCGTCTATCGCATCGTGCTGCACGAGAAGGGCATCCACCCGGCAATCGTGACTCCAAACATGGACGCGCAGCAGGCGCTCTCGCCGTCGCTGGCCGGCCACGTTAAACGACTGCTGAACGAACATGTATCATATGACGATCGCGCGGGCCGGCCGAAGCTTATTGCGCTGACGTTCGACGACGGCCCGTACCCGGTCTTTACGCCGCTGTTGCTCGACACGCTCGCGCAGCTCAACGTGCATGCAACGTTCTTCCTGATCGGACGCGACGCGCAGCAGTGGCCCGAACTTGCGCAGCGCATCGAACAAGCCGGCAATGAAGTGGCCGATCACACGTATACGCATCCCAACCTGGATCAAGAGTCGAACGATCAGGTTGCGCACGAAATACGCAAGGGTGCAACTTCGCTCTTTACTCTCACGCACGATGACTCGGTGTACCACTATTTCCGTCCGCCGCACGGCCGGTATACGGTTGATACGGTGAAGGTTGCGCAGCAGCTCGGCTACGAGACGGTGCTTTGGAATGACGACGCGGGCGATTGGCGTCCGGCCGTCACGGCGCCGCAGCTAATAGAGCACATCGAAGCGCACGCGACGGCCCCGGAGGTGGTGCTCCTCCACAGTGGCCGCTTGCCGACGATCCAAATGCTGCCGCAGCTGGTCCAGCACTTTCGTGCCGCCGGGTATACTTTCGTGACGGTCAAGCAGCTGTTGGCCACTGTTAGCCCGGCCGAATTGAACCATCCGGCCAAGCATCGCGTTTAGGGAGCGGAACATGCCACGCCAGATTATCGATACGCAGTCCAGCCGGCCGCAGTACGTGCGGCGCGTCGCCTTTAGGATAGCGGCGTCACTGGTCGCCCTGGCGGTGCTCGTTTACCTTGCCGCCCTGGTGCTGGGCCATGCTCACCACTAAGGCCGCCAAGGAAAGTGCTTTCCGCTAAGTGTATGCTGCGCATTAAAGGACCGCGTGCTCGCGGCAATTCCCAAGGAGTATCGATGCTGGCTCGCCTGATCCCCGGATTCTTTCTTCTTGCCCTGGCGGCGTTTGCCAGCGCGTGCAGCTCCAATTCGACCACGCCGTCCAGCGGCGGCGTTCCCGGCATCGGCCCCAACTTCGCGACCAACACCATTTACGTCGCCAACACCAGCGGTCAGGCCATCGAGATCTTCGCACCAAATCCCGCGGCCTCGGCCATCCCGCAGTATTTCATCGGCGGTTCCAGCACGGGTATCGTCGCGCCGTACTTCCTCGCGTTTGACGTCAAAAAGAATTTGTTCGTCACCTCATATAACGCGGTAAACAACAGCGGCAGCGTGCAAGAGATCGCGCAGTTTGCCACCGGCAACGTCCAGGCGCTGAATTCATTTCCGCTCGCGAGCTTCACGCGGCCTACGGGCATTGCCACGTTCCCTACCGCGGCGTCGTTTGCCGTTGGTGAAATTTCGTCGGGTTCGTTTTTCACGAGCGCGGTTGCAGTCTATACCGGCGGTTTCGAGAGCCTTTATATCGCGGGATCGAATACGCAGTTGAACGCGCCGGAAGGCATCGCGACGAAAGGCGGCAACATGGTGTTCGTCGCCAACAGCGGTTCGAACACGATCACGGTTTACACGACGCCGACGCCTGCGCCGACCGTATCGCCGACGGCAACGCCCGTACCAACGCCAACGCCGACGCCTCCGACGCCCACGCCGAGTCCATCACCGACGCCCGCATCGTCGAATATTGCGCCGAGCACGGTGATTACCAGCAGCGGCGCACCATTGAAATCGCCGATGGGCATCGCGCTCGATGCAAGCGGTAATCTGTACGTTGCCAATAGCGGCGGCGGCAACATCCTGGTCTTTAATGCACCGTTTGGCGCGGGCGCGCTGAACGTGGCGCCGTCGCGTGTCATCACGAGTACGTCGATGACGAATCCGGTTGACGTCAAAGTCGATTCGAGCGGCGTGATTTACGTCATCGATCAAGGCACGGGCGCCAGCGGGGCCGGCAAACTCATCATCTTCCCCGCCAACGCTTCGGGCGCGACCACGCCACAAAGCGTCGTGTCACTTGCGGGAACGGACACGGGCCTAGCGTTATCGCCGTAGATCGAATGTCGACGCATTTGGCGCTGGACCGGTTCGCGCTGCTCACGCAGCTGCCCGGCCTTCCCTCACTCGAGGAAAAAAGCGCCGCCCTTGCACAAGCTGCCTACGCGACCGTCGCCTGCACAAGCACGACGGTCGTCGTCTTCGGTGACGACCGTCCATACTACGCGCACGCACCCGGTTCGACCGGTTTTATCCTGCGCGAACCCTCGCATGGCGTGCGCCGGCTGCTCTTTCCATCACTTGAAAAGTATGCGCGGGCCGGATGCTATGCCATTCCCGCCGGCGAGCGCCGCGCGCTTGCGCCCGTAAGCGATTACGAACCGGCCGGCAACGCGCTGGTCGTGCCGCTCGAGACGACGGACATGCTCGGCGGCGCGGTGGTTTTTGACGGCGTGGATCTTTCGAACGACGACTCGCTTCGCGAACTGCGCACGTTCGCGGACATCGCGGCGCTCCTGATCGAACACGAACGTCAAACGTCAACCGCAGAGCGCGAAGCAAAGCAAAGCGCACTCCTGGCACAGATCAACGAGCGCGCGCGTAAATCGCTCGACCGGCAAAGCATTCTGGAATCGGTGGTCGAGGATATTCGCAGCTCCTTTGACGCGATGCGCTGCGTGATCTACCAGCGCGATCGCAATCAGCCCGATTTCGCGACGGTCGTTGCGATGGCGGAAAGCGCTGAAGCCAAACTTCCGATGCCCGGGCGGTTCCGTCTATCAGAGGCGTGGGTGGAGCGCACGTTCGCGGGCTCCATTGTCAGCCGCGAGGCCATTACGCCGGATAATCCGCGCGACCGCGTTCTTCGCTCGACGGGCGCGAAGAGCGCGCTGATGGTCCCGCTGGTGATCGAAGGGCGCATCGAACACGCGATAGGGCTGCATTTCTCAACGCCCGATGCGTACGATGAGCTCGACTTGGTCATGCTGCGGTCCGTCGGTTCGCACGTCGGTCTTGCTTTAGCGAACGTGCAACTCTACGATCTCGAGCGGCTGCGGCGTGCGCGAGCCGAGTCACTCGAACGCGTCGTGCGCATGCTGCGCGATACGCAGACGATCGAAGAAGTGCTCCTGGTCTTCGCCGTCACGGTTTCACATGAAGTCAAACTTACGTGCGCGACGTACCAGCTGGAAGGTACAAATGCGGTGCGGCGCGCGCTGCGCGCTGTTGACTCGGCGCGGGCCGGTCTGGAACCGTCGGTGGATGCAAGTTTACTCATACCGCTGCTCGAGCGTGAAGACGTCGTACAAAGCAGCGCCATTGCGCCAACGCTGCGCTTTCCGCTGTTTGCCGGCAGTGAGGGCTTGTGTGCCGCGCTGCGCATCGACGGAAACCTGTGGGGGTTTGTCGTCTTTTCTGCCGCGCCCGGCGTGTACGACTGGACCGAGGGCGAGCGGCGTATCTATTTTCACATGCTCGCATCGCATCTGGAGCTCGCGCTTTCCGGTGCGTTTGGGTTCGAGCGCGTTCAGCATTTGGCGCGCGCGCTTTCCGAATCCAACGAATTCAAAGACGATCTGCTCGCGATGCTCGCACACGATTTCAAAGGACCGCTCACGGTGATTTTGGGATACTGCGAGCTCGTGCTGGAAAACGCACCCGAGTCGCTGCGCGATGAACTCGAAACCATCTACTCACAAACCAAGCGGCTCGTGCGCTTGGCGGAAGATGCCGTGGCACTAGCACAAACGCAAGCAGGCGGATTCTCGCTTGCGCGGGCGGCTCTGGACCTGCGTGAAATCGTCATCGACAGCGTGAAAGCGCATAACCGCGGACACGAGCGGATCAAATATCGGGGACCCGATGACCCGGTGACCGTCTCGCTGGATGCCGCGCGCTTCAATCACGTGCTCGATAACCTGCTCATGAACGCGCTCAAGTACTCGCAAGACGAAGTCAATGTCGTCTTGGAAGCAGACGCGGGGAAGGCGACGCTGACGATTTCCGACCGCGGCATCGGGATTCCAGATTCCGAACTGGCGATGGTTTTCGCCCGCTTCGGCCGTGCAACCAACGCCCGGCGCAAGGGTATCTCCGGTTCGGGAGTAGGGCTGTACGTGAGCCGGAAAATCGTCGAAGTGCACGGCGGCAGCATTGCCGTGCAATCCACCGAGGGCGAAGGCAGCACTTTCATCGTCACACTGCCCCTGGCGGGGCAGCCGCTATCACTCGCGAACGGTACTTAAGAACGACTATGGCATTTTTGAAAACGCTTTTTGACGGCAACGAGCGCGAAGTCGCCCGTTTACGGCGCACCGCGGACCGCGTGAACGCGCTGGAGCCGGCAATGGCCGCGCTCGCTGACGAGCAGTTGGCGGCCAAGACGCCCGAGTTCCGCGAACGCATTGCAAACGGTGAGTCGCTCGACGCCATGCTGCCCGAGGTTTTCGCGGTAGTGCGTGAGGCCGGCAAACGCACGTTGAACATGCGTCACTTCGACGTCCAGATCATGGGCGGTCAAGTGCTGTACGAAGGCCGCATCGCCGAAATGAAAACGGGCGAAGGCAAAACGCTGGTCGCGACGCTTCCGGTGTATGCGCGCGCGCTCGAAGGCCACGGCGTTCACGTCGTTACCGTCAACGACTACCTCGCACGCCGCGACGCCGAATGGATGGGACCGATTTATTCAGCGCTGGGCCTCAGCGTCGGCATCATCCAGCACGATCTTGCGCCGGAACAACGCCGCGCCGCCTACAACTGCGACGTCACGTATGTAACCAACAACGAGGTCGGCTTCGATTACCTGCGCGACAATATGGCCTGGCGCGTGGAAGACATGGTGCAGCGCGAGCTTTATTTCGCGCTCGTCGACGAAGTCGACTCGATTCTCATCGACGAGGCGCGCACGCCGCTGATCATCAGCGGACAAGGCACCGAGCCCACCGAGCTGTATGAGAAGTTCGCGCAAGTCGTTCCGCGCTTGAAAAAGGGCGAAGACTACACGGTCGATGAGAAAGCGCATGCCGTTCCGATCTCGGAATCCGGCGTTGCCAAAGTCGAAAAAATGCTGGGCATTCAGAACCTGTACGATCAGCGCAACATCGAACTTGCGCATCAGCTGAATGCCGCGCTCAAGGCGTGGAATTTGTTCCACCGCGATCAGCAGTACATCGTCAAGGATGGCGAAGTCGTGATCGTCGACGAATTCACCGGCCGTCTGATGTACGGACGCCGTTATTCGGACGGCATCCATCAAGCGATCGAAGCCAAAGAAGGCATCAAAGTCCGTAGCGAAGATCAGACGCTCGCGACGATCACGTTCCAAAACTATTTCCGCCTGTACGAGAAGCTTGCCGGTATGACCGGTACGGCAAAAACCGAAGAGCGCGAATTCCGCGACATCTACGGGCTGGACGTTGTCGTCATTCCGACCAACCGTCCGATGATCCGCAAAGATATGTCGGACATCGTTTACAAGACCGAAAAGGCGAAGTTCGACGCGGTCGTGGACGAGATCATCACCGAGCATAAGAAGGGCCGCCCCGTTCTCGTCGGCACGCGTTCCATCGAAAAATCGGAAATGCTGGCTGCGATGCTGCGTCGCAAAGGCGTTGAGTGCAACGTGCTCAACGCGAAGTATCACGAACAGGAAGCCGAGATCGTCAAAGACGCCGGATTGCCTGCGCAGGTGACGATTGCGACGAACATGGCGGGCCGCGGTACCGACATCAAGCTTGGTGACGGTGTCGCCGGCGCCGGCGGCCTTGCGATCATCGGAACCGAGCGGCACGAGTCTCGCCGCATCGATAATCAGCTTCGCGGACGCGCAGGCCGTCAAGGCGATCCCGGTTCCACGCGCTT
>CAZERJ010000068.1:0-16312 GCA_964514445.1 uncultured bacterium
CCCCCCCCCCCCCCCCCCCCCCCCCCCCCCCCCCCCCCCCCCCCACCCCCCACCCTCCAAACTTTACTGCCGCGGATTCAAAAACGAGTTCAACACGTTGCCGATGTTGCTGCTCCCCCCTGTTTGCGTGGCGCCTTCCATTTGTGGTTCGTGATACGTCATCGACTGCATACCGATGCGGCCGGGGCCGTAGAAACGATTCAACGTGAGCGCGGCGCCGCCGACGAACGCTCCGAGCGCGCCGAGTAAGCCACCTTGGCCTTGCGTTTGCAGAACGGAAACGGTGTCCATGCGAACGTTCGAATCTTTCCAAAGCCATGCGCCCGGCTCAACGTCGAGCATTTCGCCCGGCGCAAGCGTTTTCTCAAAGACGTTTCCGTAGCCGTGAATCAGCACGAGCCCGTCGCCGCCGGTTCCGGTGAAGCGATCGATGAAAAGCCCCGTGCGCGAGAATAAAACGTTCGCTAAGCCTTGCTGCCAATAGAAATCGTAGTTCACGTTCGAAGTGGCGAGTAAAAACTGGTGCTCGCGAACATCAACCGATTGGCCCGGCGTCAATCGCAGTGCAACGATTTGCCCCGGCGCTTCGCGCGAAAACGAAATATTACCGGGGCCCTTTGCCGTTGAGATGAAAATTTGCAGGCCTGAAAAAACGCGCTTGGCTGCATTCTTCATGCCCATGAACCCGAGCGTTACCTGCGGCTGTTTCCAGAGCAAAATGTGATGCTCGAAAAAGACGGTTTGCTGTACGCCGAGTTCGACATCAACAACAGGCACCAGCTCGCCCTCAATGCGAACGGTCATGTCGCCGATCGAGATCGGCGTTTTGGGATTATCGGTTTCAGGTTGCGGTTCGGTGTACGAACCGACGGTCGCTGCTGCCGCGACCGGAGCTCCGCAATTGGGGCAGAACCGTGCCTGATCCGGCACCGCCGCCTGACACGTTGCGCAATTCATGGCGGGGGCTTCCAGGGAGGCGCGAGGGGTTCCCCGCAACTTCTGGCCCATGGCCAAAATTGGAGTTACCGGCGGGAACGGAACGATCGGCACGCGCCTGTGCGCTGCACTGGAACCTTCACACGAGATCGTTCGCATCGATCGTGAAGGCCCGGGCATTACCGCAGATGTTCGCGACTTCGAGGCAATGGTACGTGCGCTGCAAGGCTGTGAGACGGTCATTCATTTAGCCGGTGTCGTCGCCGTCGATGCCGATTGGGAAAGCGTTTATACCATCAACATCGGCGGCACGTATAATGTCTATGAAGCGGCGCGCCTGAACGGTGCAAAACGTATCATCTTCGCCAGTTCCAACCATTGCGTCGGCATGCACGAGGTGCAGAACGCACCCGCAATTTACGAACCGGGGTTCGGCCGCGTTATTGGCACTGATGAACCATATCGCCCGGACGGATTGTACGGCGTGTGGAAGGCATTCGGCGAGGTATTGGGGCGCTATTATAGCGACCGGTACGGCATGCAGGTCGCATGCATTCGCATCGGCTCGATCACACAGGCCGACGACCCAAGCGATGAATCCGTTCGTGAATCGAGCGGATGGCTCAAGCTCACCGACGATCAAAAGTTCAAGCGCTACGCCGCAACATGGATGTCGCAGCGTGACTTCGCCTCATTGATAGAGAAGATTTTAGGAAGCGACGTGCCGTTCGCCGTCGTGTATGGCGTCGGCGATAACCTGACACGTTTTTGGGATCTCGAAGCCGGCCGTGCAATTTACGGCTTTTGGCCGCAAGACGGAACACGTTAGCCTGAAGATGCATCACAAATGCCTCGTTTGTGCCATACGGCTCCGTTAATGTAGCAGCGCAGCCCGCACGCTCCAAATGATTGTGATACGGCGCCGTTTTTGCGCCGTTTGACAATCAGAAGGACACCACAGTATGAAGCTTGCGAAAGCGCAAGTCGCATGCCTCTTGCTGATCGTCGCGTTCGCCTGCCAGGGAACATGGGCACTGGCAGGTACGACGGGATCCCTCAGTGGAGTGGTAACCGACAGCGCAACCAATGCTCCTATTGCCGATGCGACCGTTACGGCCGTCTCACCGTCGCAGAGCGCGACGGTTCACACCGACATCGGGGGCCATTTTAGTATCCTTTCCTTAGCGCCGGACGAATATACGGTTTCCGTTACGAAAAGCGGCTATGCACCGGTATCGACCTCCGGCATCTCCATTTTCTCGGACCAAGCTCAAACGATCGTCCTACAGACGCATGCAACGCTGCAAACCATTGCATCCGTTACTTCGCGTTCCGCAGGCGATCTCGTCAAACCAGGTTCTACTGCCGACATTTACTCGGTCAACGCGCGTAGCACGCAGCTCGCGCATCCGGTTGGCGGCGGCGGAAATCTTTATCAAACCTACGCCGCGCTTGCGACCGTCCCCGGCGTTCAAGTCCCGCAACAGGCGGGCGTTGGGCAGAACTTTGCCGCGCCGTTTATTCGCGGCGGTGATTACTCGCAAGTGGGTTACGAGTATGACGGCGTGCCGGTCAACCGCGCGTTCGACAATTATGCGACGAACACGCAAGGTGTCACGGGCCAGCAAGAACTGCAAGTCTACACGGGCGGCGTACCCGCGGGCGAAGCGGGCCAAGGCCTTTCCGGATACATCAACCAGGTCATCAAGACCGGCACGTATCCCGGCTTTGCCAGCGCGGAGCTCGTTAGCGGCTGGCCTACGTTCTATCACAGCCTGCGCGCCGATGTTGGCGGTGCAAACCCGAGCCGCACGTTCTCGTACTACGTCGGCGTATCGGGTTGGAATCAAGCGTACCGTTACGGCGATCAGTTCAACGGTGCGGGTTTCAATCAGGGGTTGTTCGGAAGTGTGCTGGGTTTTGGCCCGGGCAGTTCCGTTGTGCTGGGACCCGTTGCGCTTTTAAACCCGGCGTATATCACGACGCGCGAAGGCGTCATCAACCTGCACTTCGGAATTCCGCACAAACGCGACGGCGGGCGTGATGACGTTCAGCTGCTCTTCTCGGGCGGTTTCCAATACGATGCGCTGGACAACTCACTGGGCCTAGCCGGCCCCGCCTATTTGGCAGCCAACGGGATCACGGGTTTAACGTACCTGGATCGCATCGTCTATAACGGTGCCGTCGGCGCGCCATTCGATCCGTCGCGGCTTACGACATACTTCTATCCCAACACGCCGCCGCACGCCTATAACCAACTCGCAATTCCCTTTACGGCGAGCTCTTCGATCTCGAATGCGAACGCGATCGAGAAACTTCAGTATCAGCACAACATCGGCTCGAACGCGTATATCCGCGCGTACGGCTACATGAACTACTCGAACTGGCTCAACTCCGATCCTGTTGGCGCTGCAGATCTGCTCGAAGGCTCTGGTGGATTTTTGATCGCCAACAACGCAGACTACGAACTTAACTCGCATAGCCGCGGGTTTGAGATTTCGTTTGCTGATCAGCTCTCCGCGCAGCATCTGCTTTCGGCATCGGCCGGCTACACCACGGCTACGTTAAGTCGCTTCAATCAATCAACGGTCGAGGACAGCCGCGGCGAGGCGCCGACGGTGCAGTTGCGCGATTCCTTCGGGCATTGCTACAGCATTGTCACCGGAGCGCTGGGCAATTGTTACAGCGGTGGCGGCAGCAACACGAGCATAGGATATGCGGGCTCGACAATTTGCCGCATCGATAACACGCAGCCGCTCAACCCCACACTGTTCACCACCGGCGGAGCGCCGTGTCCCGCAGTCCCGGCAGCAGCGGCAGCCGCGGGCGCTTCATTTGTCGTTGTGAAGACGGGGTATCGCGGTTATCTAAATACGGTCGAACCAAAGTTCACGGCCGCTTCGCTGACAGACCAATGGCGCCCCAACGAGAAGATCAACGTAAACTACGGCGTTCGCTTCGAGCGCTACGAGTACGACCTTGCGCCGACAAATTCGGTGCCGATCGTAGGCGGCAGCCGCTCAATGTTCTTCAACGACTATAACCTGGAACATTGTTACGATCCGACGACCAACTTGCTCTACGGAACGGGCGGCACGGGTTCAACGATCACCGGCATTCCCACGAGCGCGGCAACCGGATTCAGTTGTAGCGCGGGGGCGCTCGACGTACTGGGCAACCCGCTGCCGGCGGGCCTCATCCACACGAATATTAGCAACTCGTATGATAACAAGATCACCTCGACGGTCCTGGAGCCTCGCATCGGTGCGACATACACGTTGAATCCCGATACGGTGCTGCGGTTCTCGGCCGGCAAATATTCGCAGCCGTTCAATACGTCGGCAACGCAGTATAACATCGCGCAGCCGGACCTGGCGGCGTTTACCGCCGGAACGTTCCTGGGCTTCGGTTTCAACACGCCGCGCCATGCAGTTGTGCCACAGATATCCGTCAACTACGACCTCTCCCTGGAAAAACGTCTGCATGGAACCAACGTCTCGTTCAAGGTCACTCCGTTCTACCGGAAAACACAAGATCAGGAGCAAAGCTTCTTCCTCGACCCGCGCACGAACTTTGTGACGGCGCTAAACGTCGGCAGCGAACGCGCTTACGGCGTGGAGTTCCAAATCCGTTCGGGCGACTTCGACCGAAACGGTCTGTCTGGTCAACTCTCGTACAGCTACACGAACGCGAAGACGAAATACAATAACTTCGCGAACACGAACCGTAACGTGATCGATTTGGTCAACGATTTCATTACCGGCAATCCAACCGCGGGTATCGTTGGTTACAATCAATTCACGGCAGCCGGCGGCGGTTTTGCGTGCTACCCGCTTGCGGGAAGCGCAACCTCGCCGCACAACGGCGCGTGCAACCCGGCGACGGACTTTACCAACCCCTACTTCGGCATGCCGGCTGCAACGCCGCTGGACCGTAATGCCATGTACTCGCCATACTCCGTTTTCCCGACGACGTTCGGCGTGGGTTCCTCGATCTCGCATGAGGTACCGCACGTCATTACGGCGCTCGCGCAGTATAAGCACGACAAGTTCCGGTTTGCGCCGGTGCTGCAATGGGATAGCGGCGACAAGTACGGATCGCCATTTAGTTGGCAGGGACTCAACCCGTCGACGTGTTCGAGCAGCAATCCGAACACGTGCAGCACGTTCAGCGTCCCGAATCCGTTTACAGGACAGTTCGACCGGTTCGGCCAGTGGCAGGAACCCAGTCAACTTACGCTGAGCGCTCAAGCGTCCTACGACGTCTCGCCGAAGATGACGGTAACCGTCATCGCCGAGAACATCTACCACCACTGCTACACGCATAACTATAAGTGGGAAGTGGCCGGATCGTTCGGATGTCAGTACGCTCAGAACCCGTACTACCTTGGAAACGCGCTCGATCCAACCATCGCGTATCCGCAAATGCAGGCGAACACGGCGCTGGGATACCTGCCCGTTACACCGGGGTTCCCCTTCAACGCGTTCGTTAGCCTACAGGTCAAGCTGTAGCGCGCGCATGAACACGGGGCGGCCGCACGCATATCATGCCGGCCGCCCCTTTTGCGTGTTTCTCATCAAAAGATCTTCATAAGCGAAACAAATGCCACGCCGGTGCGTTATGGTAACAAGTCAGGCAGTTGGAGTCGATGTATGACCGGAATCTCCGATTTTGCCGCGGCCGCCAAAGCGTGCCGGCATTTGCTGCGTCATCTCGATCAGCCGGCCGCGCTTTCAACCAATCCGCTCATCCGCGCGCATTTTGAGGAGTTACCCGACGCAGGCGCCGTGCGCGAGCTCATCCGTGCGCTTGCTGATGCCTTAACCGAACGCGAGCGCGAAATTCTCCTGCGGTGCGACCTCCTGGACGAGCCGCATAAACGCGTTGCGCGTGACATGGGCCTTTCAATGCGCCAATTCCACCGCGACCGCGGCGCAATGATCGAAGGGCTTGCGATGCAACTGCTCAACCGCGCCCGCTACGTCGTTCGCCCGGCATCGGTCATTGACGTCGCTGCGGTTCAGCGTGCGCGCGTGCGCGCACTGCAGCATGGAGGACAGCGGTACGCAGCGCTTGCCTTGCTTCGCAACATGGCTCAGTCGGGCACGAACGTGGATGACATTACATCGGCACGGTGCTGGATTGCAAATATTCTCATCGAACAAAACGCAACGGACCTTGCCGCAGACGAACTCCGGCAAGCCACAGCGCGGTTCGCCGAAGCGCGCATCCCAAATACGCTGGCTCACGAACGGATCCAGCTCGAGTACCGGAATTTATTATGGTGTTCGGCGCGCGAGCGCGAGTCGGTAGACCTTGAGGACGAGGCATTGCCACGCGTTCTCGGCCTGGCGCGATCGCAGAACGCCGCGGAGCAACATTTCGCTACCGAAGCGCTGACAATGGCGGCACGGCGCGCACTGATGCGCGGCCGGTTCGGGGATGCCAGAGAGTACCTCGATCAAGCGCTTCACTTGCTAACGCTTCGTGACGATGCTCCGGTGGAGACGCGCATTCACTGCTTCCTTATCACCGGCGTCCTGGAATCCGCGCTACGCTCGGGCTCAAACGGTTACACCGTTCAGGCAAGTGCGCTCGCGATGCGTCACGGCCTGAGCGAGCTGGCCGTGCTGACCGCGATCGGGCTTTCGATCGAACAAGAGATGCGGGGTTCGGGTGCATCCGCGCTCGCTCACATCATCGGCGTTTTACCGCTGGCACGTGAATGCGCATCGGCGCTGAATTATGCGCACGTCTTTTTGCGTCTGGGTCAACTTCAGGCGGCGCTAGGGCGTGCGCAGGCTGCGCTTGCAGCCCTTGCAGAAGCGCGCACCGCGATCCCCAGCGGCAACTACGTTTGCACGTACAACGACTTGGTCTCCTCACAAGCGTATTTAGCGCTGGGCGAATTCGACCGGGCGCGCGTATTCGCGGCGGAAGCCGTTTCCAGCGCAGCGCGGCAAGGAAACAAACTGATCCAGGGCGCGGCAATGACGGCGCTGGCGGAGAGCTACATGCGCATGAACGCTAAGAGCGCCGCCGTCGGCGCAATTGAATCGTCCGTTCTGCTCTTGGAAAGTTCGGGATATCCCGTGTTGCTGCTGAAAGCCTACGCGATCGCCGCGCAGCTGACCGGCCGTAGACGCTACGCGCAATACGCCGAGGAGCTGCAACAAGTTTTGAAATGTTCTTGAGTGCCACCGTTGTGCCAATGAACGGCATGGTTCAACACAATGAATGAAAACCGACTCATGATGGGTGCATGCTCACCCTGGGCGCTGCGGTCTTTGGCCTCAGCAGTATGTTCGCACTCAGTCCTCAAGCGCAAACGGCGGCAACAGCATTCACGACTGCCTCCGATGCCGCGTACGCAGCTGCGCTGCGCTATAACCGGCACCTCTTGCTAAACGAAATCGGCGCAAAGATCTACGTCGATTATCCGATTGGCAACGCGCGCCCGGTGTACAGTTATGGGCCGCTCATCAACGGGCAGATCGATCCGCAAACAGGCGACGAGGAAGTGATCTACGACGAAAACGAGCGCGATGGGCACGACAAAGTCGTGGGATTATGGCACGAGCATCCTCGGGACGACTTGATCACGACGCTCGGGAGCCACGAACAAGAGATCCGGCGCACGCATCAGGCGGTTTGGACGACGATTGGCGATACGTTATACGTCCAGTTTTGGAACGGCACGACCGTGATTCCGCACTGGAACGAAAGCAACGCACTCCCGCCGTTGTGTAACGCGTGCGTCGGGTGGTTGCCCGGCGTTCCTTACCCGAGCGCTTCTTTGGCCTTGATGAGCCTCACCATCGCGTCGTTATAAGGCGTCGGCATTCCGGTGCGCCGTCCGGCGGCGCACACCGCACCGTTGATGTGATCGATCTCGCTTTGGTGTCCGGATTCCAAATCGAACGCCATCGAGCTCTTGCTATCGGCCCCGACGGCGATCACTTCCGTCACGTAATGCCAAGGATTTGCAAACGGCAGATTGATCTTGAGCCCACCGGCCACCGCCGCTGCTTCTTCCGCGAGCGCCTCCGCCAACCGCGCGGCGTTCGGATCTCGTAAGATGTCACCGGAATCGCAATCGAGCAGCGCGCTGAGTGCATTGATTGCCGCATTCGCGACGAGCTTGCCCCACAGATGCGGGCGGATGTCGTAAACCACTGAGGCGCGCATACCGCTTTGCGTGAGCAGTTCCGCAACGCGACGAGAGGTCGCAGGCGATGCACCGCCGGAGCCGATGATCGTATTGCCTTCTTCAGAGCTGCGTACGCGCCCGGGCGCAACAGTGAGCGACGACTCGGTGGTGATTCCCAGGACAACGGGCACAGCGCCCCCGAGCGCAGTTTTTATCGCGTCTTCATTACCGACGCCGTTTTGGAGCGAGACAATCGGCGTTGACGGGTTGAATTCGCCGGCGAACGGCCGCAGCGCACGCAGCGTGTCGACCGCTTTCACAAAAAGAAAGACGGCGTTCGACCCGTAGAGGTCGCGCGGATGCCGGCCTGCGCGCACAGCACGCACCGGTGCGTCGTTTACGGACAAGCCGCCGCTGCGTTCGATCTCGTCGATGAGCGACTCGTTGCTATCGAGCATCGTGACTTCACACTGCTGCGCCAGATGAAATCCGAACAGCGTGCCCATCGCACCCGAACCGATTATTCCTACCCGTGGCCTAGTCTGGTCCATGCCGTAGCGTTCGTACTCCTACGAGAATCGCCCCGCACGCGAAACCGCCGATGTGCGCAAAGTACGCAACGCCGCCTTGATTCGCGCGGGGATCGAGTGTTTGAAAACCGAGGAAAAATTGAACGGCAGCCCAGATGCCGATCACCAGCACCGCCGGTAAGCGAAGCAGCAACGGAAAACATCCAATCGGCGTGATCGTATCGATCACGGCGGTCGGATAGCTGACGATGAACCCGCCCAGGATTCCGGCGATCGCACCGGATGCGCCGATCTCGGGAACGTGACTGTTGGGGCCGGCCCAAATCTGCGCGACGCCGCCGGCAATGCCGCAGAGCAAATACGTCCCAAGAAATCCGAGGTGTCCGAGATACCGTTCCATGCGCGGACCGAACACGATCAGAAACAGCATATTGAAAAACAGATGCAAGAATCCGCCGTGCATGAACATCGACGTAATGACGGTCAGGATGTACGGATGCGGCGAAGGCGGCGCGAGCTGAATGTGGTGCGTGATGTTGTAAGGCACCAGCGCAAATTCATTGACGACGTATGCGACGTGCCGTGCTGTGATCTCGCGCCAAAAAAAGTAGACGTTGGCCGCGACAATCAGCCACACGGCATACGCTGACCCATGCGGCCGCCGTTCATCAGCATACGGAATCACGCGGCTTGAAGTTAGCAACGGCGGTCCGGCAGCCTTTCGGGGCGGCCGTGGCGTGTCTATTAATTATTTAATTGACAACCCGGCCACGGTGCGGTAGTATCTGCTAAAGAATTAATAGTTCGGAGGGACCGTGCCCAGGAAAGCATCGCCTACCCTTACGCAGGCTGAATTACGGCTTATGGACGTGCTCTGGCAAAAGCGCCGCGCAACGGTTGCGCAGATCGTCGAAGACCTCCCGCCGCCGCCGGTGCATTACAGCACGGTCCTGACGATGATGCGGATCCTCGAGAAAAAAGGCTTCGTGCGCCACGTTGAGGAGGGACGCGCGTACGTTTACGAGCCGCTGGTGGACCGCGAGCGCGCCGCCGACTCGGCCGTGGGCCATCTTCTGCAGAACTTCTTCCGCAACTCGCCTGCCTCGCTGGCCCTGAAGCTGGTTCAAAAAGAACAACTCAGCCGCGACGAGATCGCGCGATTACGTGCTCTGATCGACGCGCGAGAGGATGAACTATCATGATCTCAAGCGCATTTTTTGCGCTCGGTGTTCTACTGAACAGCCTCTGGCAGGCGCCGCTCATCGCATTGCTCACCGCGCTCGCGCTGCGCTACACGCGCAGCACGGCATCGACGCGCTACGCGGTCTGGCTGGTTGCATTCATCGCGGCGTGCGGCGTGCCAATTGTGACGACAGCTCTCGTGCTCAACCACGCGGCGGCACACGCGCCCTCGCAGAGCCGGTTGATACCACCGCCAACGCAAAACCCAGTGGCCCATACGACAACGTCTCATGCTGTAGTACCGCCGGTCGAAAAGCCGGCTGTCACCCACAGCACGCCGGCATCTGCGCCGATTCATCCGTATCATCCGCGCCTATCGGTAGACCAGCGGGTAGCCATGGCAGTCGGCGCCGTTTGGCTGGCGATCTTCGTGTTTTTCTTGCTACGGCTCGCGCGCGAGATCTTTGCGCTCGAACGCCTGAAACGTGACGCGCTGCCGCTTCCGTTCGAGTATCGCGAGACGCTGCGCCGCTGGCGTGAAGTGGTGCACAACCGCAAAGACGTGCGCCTGTGCGTTTCGTCCGAGACGGAAGTGCCGATCGCGGTGGGCTTATTCGATGCCATGATTCTGCTGCCGGACCATCTGCTGGCGACGCTTGCGCCGGACGAAATCGACCAGATCGCGCTGCACGAACTCGCTCATTTGCGCCGCGCGGACGATTGGTCGAATGCACTCGAGCGCTTCGGCACGACGCTCTTCTTCTTCAATCCCGCAATCCGTTGGATCGCCTCCCAGCTCGATCTCGAGCGCGAAGTCGCCTGCGACGATCATGTCGTCGCCATCTCGAGCGATGTGCGCACGTACGCGCATTGTTTAACCAAGATGGCCGAAGTGACGGCGTGGCCGCATGTGCCGCTCGCCGCTCCCGGTGTGTTCGTCACGCGCAGGAGCATTTCGATTCGCATCGAGCGTTTGCTCAAATTCGGATCGAACCGTCGGCTCAGCGTCTCGTACACGACAGCGCTTGCCGCGGCAGTTGCCGCTGCGATCGTTTTCGGTTGCGCGCTCACGTTCGGACCGGTCATTGCATCGCCGGTCAGCGCTACGCCGGCGGTCGCGTCGAATACGAAATCATACAAGCCGGTGGTGCATCACACGAAACCACGCCTCGAAAAACACGCGCATGCAGCGTTACCTTCGCCGACGCCGGTACCGGTCGAGCATCAGCCGCTCACACTGCCCTCACCGCCGGTGCACGTTGCCGCCATGACGCCGGTCACTCCGCGCGCGGTGAAACCAAAAGCGCTACCCGCAGTTTTGCGCACGCCAAGCACGCCGCGCGCTATTGCATATGCGCCCAAGACCACTTCGCCGAGCCTCGACAGCGGCGCAGTGCGCTGCGACGGATGCAGTTTTGAGAACGTCGACTGGCACGGGCGCGACCTACGCAACATCGTCATGCGCGGTGCCAATCTGGCCGGTGCAGATCTTCGCAACGCCGATCTGCGCGGCGCCGACCTCACCGGTGCAAATCTCGCCGGTGCACACCTCGAGGGAGCGCGCCTTAATGGAACGCGCCTGCAAGGTGCAAATTTTGGAGACGTTTCGCTTCGTGGCGTAGACCTGACCGGAGCACGCATTGAAGGAGCTAATATTTCAACCACAGGTGCAGATGCGCAGACGATGCGCGTACTGCTCGAGCGGTGCAGAGGATGCAATTTTGCGCATATCGATGCGCGCAACATGGATCTGCACGGCGTCAAATCGGTCGGCATCAATATGGATCACGCCGACTTGCGCGGCGCCGATCTGCGAGATGCTCAGTTTAACGGCGTAAATTTCGACGGCGTGCACTTTCAAGGAGCACGGCTTGCCGGCGCGGCGTTCATTGGCTGCAATTTCAACGGCGTGGACTTCCGCGGCGTCGATCTTGCCGGCGCACGGCTAACGGGAAGCAATCTCAGCGGCGCTATTATGCCGTAAACGACAACCGCTCAAAACTGATCTTCAGAAACCGGCGTGCGCCGTCACGCTCTTCTTCAGTGCGCTCAAAAATGGAGGATATCATGAAACGCTTTACCACTTTCGCCCTCGCCGCTGCGCTCGTGCTGGCCGGCGGTGTTGCGGGAAACGCGCAAGAAGGCGCGCCGCTGACGCCGGACGAGATTCTCTCGCATTGCGAGGGATGCAACATGGCGGGTGTCGATTTGCACGGCCACAATTTGCGCGGCGTGGTATTGCAAGGCACGAATTTGCGACGTGCAAATTTGCGAAACGCAAACTTGAGCGGCGCACGCTTTGAAGGCGTCAACTTCGATGATGCGGATCTGAGCGGCGCCGATCTGCGCGACGCGCGGTTCGAAGGCACGAGTATTCGTGGTACGCGATTCAACGGCGCGCGGCTGGACGGCGCGCGCTTTGAAGGTGTAAACCTGAGCCAAACCGCCTTGCATGACTTCGACGCAGGTGTGCTCCGCAGCATCCTCTCGCGCTGCGACGGATGCAATCTACAAGGTCTGAATCTTTCCGGAAAAGATCTTCGCGGCATTCGTCTGGATGGAGCCAACATGCGATCCGTCGATCTTCGCGGGGCGAATTTGAACGACGCGCAGTTCGATGGCGCCAACATGGAAAACGTCAACTTGACCGGCGCGCACTTGCAAACGATACGGCTCGAGGGCGCAAACCTGCGTGGGGTCGATTTGCACGGCCAAGACTTGAGCCGCGCCCATTTAGACGGCTCGAGGCTAGACGGCGCTAACCTCTCCGGCGCCAACTTACATGACGCCTACGTTATCGGTGCATCGCTGCGCGACGCCGACCTGCGCAATGCCGATCTCGAAAATGCAGCGGTGTGCAGCAACAATACCTACGACGACGGTGCGACTATCGGACGGCTCGTGTGCTCGCGCTTCGACGGCGCAAATCTCCACGGCGCGAACCTGCGCCATGTACGCCATTGCGTGTGGCTGGAGCGAACCGAACGCTGCGATTCCGCAACGGCTCAGATGCTACGCAACGGAGGTCACGCGGATCTTTCCGGGGCGCAAACGCCTTAGCCGACTAAAACTGCAACTGCAAGCCGTAAACAGTGCGCCGTTGCGGACGCGTTAAGTCACGCTCGCCGATGAAGACTTTGCCCATCTTGCCGAAGTTGAGGTTGCCGTACGCATCAAACGTGGGCCGCGTCAGATTGTAAATCCGTGTTTCCACGCCAACCGCACCCGGGTTGTACGAACCCAGAACGCCGAGCTGCGAGTAGATGACGCCTCCGCCGGCACGTAGCGCACCG
Source organism: uncultured bacterium (assembly GCA_964514445.1). GTDB lineage: Bacteria > Vulcanimicrobiota > Vulcanimicrobiia > Vulcanimicrobiales > Vulcanimicrobiaceae > DASSRQ01. The sequence continues at coordinate 13,092 of CAZERJ010000068.1, forward strand.
TAGTTTTTCGTGGCGGCAAGATTGTACGTCGTTTTGCCGCCGATATCGTTCGCGCCGATCATCGCACTGATAGGGCCATTCGGTAAGATAATTGCGTTAAGGTCGCCCTGCGGTCCCTGATTTGACGTGAGCAGCGGGCTGCCCGTTGCGGTTTGTTTGCTCAAGTAACTCAAGCGCAGCTGTACCGCGAACAGGTTGCTGACGATATTTCCCAGGCCTTTCTTGAAAGCGGCCGGACCGTTCGGATTCGGCGTTTCGGTTCCGGGTGGTGGCAACTGCCTTGGACTGCTCGGCACCGGGTACGGTGTTGCACCCGCGTCGACGCCGTACACGTGACTACGTCCGCCGAGCGTGCCGAGTAGTGAATCCGCCTTCTGCATCGTGGCATTGAGGTGCGCAACCGTGTCACGCATTTGCGCCTGTGTTTGCGGATTGCCGGAGATATTGTGCAAATCGCCGGTCAGCTGCGCGATGTTCCCCGTCAGCGTACGGATGTTCGACGTCGTGTCGATCAAGTTGTTCTTCAGCCGCGGATCTTGCGCCAGCCCTTGCAGCGCATCCATCGATTCATTGAGCGCAACGGCGGTTCGATCCAGCGACGTGAGCATCGTGTCGATCTTGTACTGATTACGCGAGAGCGTGTTGTCGAGCGTCGCCGTCATATCGACGATGTGCGTGCTGGCTCGGTCGAGCGTAGTGCTCAGCTCTCCCGACATGGATGCCAGCGTCGTGCGCAGATCCGTCGTGAGGCCGTTCATGTTGTTCATGGTCGTTTCGAGCCGGCCCAGCAGCACGGGCTCGCGACTTTGCAGCAGCGCGAGCATCTGATCGAGTCGTTTCACCTCGTCCTGGCCGCGTTGCATGATATCGGCGAACGTCGGCGCCGATGCGCCGACGGGTTGTTCGGCCACGGGCAACTCGGTCTTCGGCCAAATCTGTTCGCTCGGAACGGGCGTTGGTTGAACGCCTGCGGGCAGTACTTGCGGCACCGGTGGCTCGATGATCATGTTCGGCGTGCCTGTAATCGGCGCCTGAATGCTGAACTTTGAACCTTTTGGAATGTTGATGTCGCTTTGTAACGCCAGGATAACGTCGACGCTGTTATCGGAAAGCAGACGTACTTGATCCACGGTGCCGACGGTCACACCGCTGAAAAAGACTTGCGCTCCGGTCGGCAAGCCTGCCGCCGACCGGAAATGCACGCCGAACCGGTATCCGCTGTGCCGCGTCCCGAAATCGGTCACGATATAAAATATTCCGAATAGCAACAGGAGCGCGATCACCGCGAACAACCCGAGCTGCGCTTGTCTAGACATTGGCCAACCTATTCTGCATCACAGCGGTATCGGTCCCACCTCGGAGCCTTGTAAGAACTGCTGAACGATGGGATTGAGCGACGAGCGCACCTGATCGACCGTTCCGTATTCGATAATCGCTCCCTCGAAAAGCATCGCGACGTAGTCCGCCATCATGTAAATCGACTGGAGATCGTGCGAGATAACGACGGCGGTCGCGTTCAATTGTGCCCGCAGGCGTTTGATCGTGTCTGTCAACAAATGCGTGACGATTGGATCCAGGCCGGTCGTGGGCTCGTCGTAGAGCACCAGATCGGGATTTGTCACCGTGGCGCGGGCAAAGCCGGCGCGCTTGAGCATGCCACCGGACAGCTCCGAGGGCATGTTGTCGTACGTGTGTGCAAGCCCGACGGAATCGAGCGTGTGCAAGACAACTTCGCGGATCTCGTCTTCGGTCAGCGAGGTGTGTTCTCGAAGTGGTAACGCGATGTTGTCGCCGACCGTCATGCTGTCGAACAGCGCGGCGAATTGAAATGCGAAGCCGATCTTGGTGCGCATGTCGATAAGGTCGCTCTCGCGCATGTGACAGATGTCGACACCGCGCACGTAGACGTGCCCCGCGTCGGGTTTGCGAAGCCCGTCGAGCAGCCGCAGAATCGTTGATTTGCCGGCGCCTGACAAGCCGATGATGCACGTGATGGCGCCTTCCACGATGTCGAGCGAGCAGTTGCGCAGCACGTTGCGCTCGCCGTAACTCAGTGACACATCGTCGAGCTTTGCGATAACGTCGGGCACGTTATCCGCCTCCATACAGGAAGTACGACATGAGCAAATTCACAAAGAAGATCAAGATGATGCACGTGACGACGGCACTCGTTGTCGATTTGCCGACGCCGGCGGCGCCGCCGGTGGTTGTCATGCCCTGATACGATCCGATGAGCGCGATGATGATTCCGAAAACGACGGCTTTGAACAAACCTTTGACGACATCTTCAAAGCCGATCGTTTGGCGCGCGGATGACAAAAAGTCGTTATAGGCGATGTGCGCCTGGGCGTGCGCGATCCATTCGCCGCCGACAACACCGACGACGTCGGCGAAAACGGTTAACAGCGGCAGCATGATCATCAGCGAAAGCACTCGCGGCACAACGAGGAAACGCACCGGTGCAAGACCGAGCGATTGCAGCGCTTCCACCTGTTCGGTCACTACCATCGATCCGATTTCGGCGGCGATAGCGGCGCACACGCGGCCGGCGACCACGACGGCCGTCAGCATGGGCCCAAGTTCGCGCACCGTGGTGTACGAAACGATGCCACCCACGAAACTGCCAAAACCGTACTGCACGGCTTGCACCGCGGATTCCAGCGAAAAGACCATGCCGGTGAACAGCGAGGTCAACAGCACGATGACGATCGACTGGTAGCCCAGCAGATAGCACTGATTGACGGTCTCCGCAAAGCGAATGCGAAGACGCACGATCGTCTTGAGCGTTTCCCATCCCAGTGCGGTGACGCCGCCGATGTATTCGAAGACCGCATTGATGCGGCCGCCGACACCCTCGAGTGCACCAACGCTCACACGCTCAACGGCTTCTATCGCATCGGGAGGCGACTCTTTAAGAACCCGAGACACGCTCGATATCCCGCAGAACGCCGCGCGTCGCTTCAATGCGGCGCACGGCGGTTCCACGCTCTGCCGTCAGATTGAAATGGACCTGGTTGATGTGATCCAGGCGCTTGTCGACGGCGCGCAGATGCGCACGCGCTTCCTGTTCGAAGGCGGTGAAGTAGCGCTTCACTTCCTTCAAATACGCGTTTTTCGTTTTCTCGTCGACATCCGAGTGTGCGAGCGCCGCTTCCATTTGCTGTTGCGCCCGCTTCATGGCACGGTCGGTGATATAAAAAGCTCCTACTGTAGCAACCAGG
>CAZERJ010000069.1:0-16269 GCA_964514445.1 uncultured bacterium
GCTTTTTACGGGCGTCTTTGTCTTTCTTCGACTGCTCGTACTTGAGGCGTCCGTAGTCGGCGATCTTGCAGACCGGTGGCTGAGCCGTGGGCGATACCTCGATCAGATCGAGGCCCGCTCCGCGCGCGCGTTGGAGCGCGTCTTCGGTCAGCATGATGCCGAGCTGCGTTCCGTCGTCGTCGATGACACGAACCTGACGGATGCGAATTTGGTCGTTTACTCTGAGCGGTCGAGCTATGAGCGATTTCTCCTAAAGAACATGCGTACGCTACAACACCTGAAAAACAAAAAAGGCGCCGCCAAAGCACCTCGTTGGAACCTACCGGCGGTCCCTCAGAAGAAACCGGATCGCCCGCAGGCATCCGGTGAGAGCGCTCCCGCGCCCTACTTCGGCCGATGCAGCATACCATAGGGACCCGGGGCGGTGTCAAGGGATGGGGCTGCTTGCTATGCCCCGCGCTTACGCGCTTCGGGTCTGCGGTGGCCGGGGCCGGGGCCGGCGCGAGGGGCGAGGCCGGTGCCATGCCGGCTTCGACATCGCTTCGCTACTCAGCGGTGGTTCGATCCCTCACCATGACACCGCAAAAACTTTTTAAGCATTACAACACATCACGCACCACAGACACCTACTCTGCGATGGTTTCCTCTGTTAAGACTTTGCCGCTGCGTGCGTCGATCTTGCGCTGCGCGGCGTCTTCGGTTTGCGCGACAATGATGCCGGCTTCATCGCGCATCGAGGTATATTGGTTGTTCGGTGTTTTTGAAGGGCGCGGCTCGACTTGCCAGAGCACTGCGCCCTTTTCGTCGATGCCGAAAATATTTTGCGGGTAACTCTGTTCGCGCGGAACGTTCAATAACACGATGGTGACGCCGTCGATCTGGAGTCTTTGGCCGACGGGATACGCAGGTAGTTGCGCAGACTTTCCGGATTCCATACAGGCGTTTACCGCGGCGCTTGTGCTTTTGGTTGCGCCTCACCGCTGTCCGCGCAAATGAGCGGCCTTCCGGTTTGCTCTTCCCAGTGAACTTGCGCATCGGCAAGACAGTCAACGGCAATGCAACGGCGCAGTCGCGGTAGACGTAGTGCCTTAAGACCACCTGCCAGCATAGCATCGTATTCACGGCCGGGTTGGATCAAAATCGTCGGGTCGAGTTCCCACAAAAGATCGACGCGCTCGTCCGGGCGGAACGGCGCTTCATGCAAGATACTGCACACACCGGCGCGTCCTGCGGCGCGCATGAACGCAGGCCACTGATCGTTACCGAAAGGAATGGTGCACCAGACGCGATCGCTGTCGTCGCACTCGAGCAGACGTGCCGCATCATCAACGCCGGGTAGATCTTCGGTAGGCTCGGGGCCCCGGAACGGCGTCGCGGAATCGGCAAGCGTGTCAATTCGCACCCAACCGTCGGCTTCGTTACCGACAAGCAGAAAAACGGTTTGCGCATCGAGCGCATCGTGCAGCCAGTCCAGCGAGGGACGGCGGCGCCGGTTGGTAATTACGAAACGCGCGCCGGCATGACGAATGCGGCTCAGGAGATCGTCGTGCTCCAGATATTCACCGCAATACACCGGGGTTGCAGCAAGGCGCCTGAGCGCGCCGATCATGAACAGACACTTGCTTGTGTTCGCGTTGCACATCGCAACGCAATCGCCGGCCTTCACACCTAACGCGCGAAACACCGCAGCGTATCGCTGCTCGTGATCGGCAACCTCGGCAAACGTGTAGTCGCGCCTGTGACCGTAAAAATCGACGAAGACCAGCGCGGTGCGGCGCTGCGCCGCTACGTCATCGAGCTGTGATCGCACAGAGCGCGCTGTAATTGCTCGAGCAGGAACGCAATCTGATCGTCTTCGATGACCAGCGGCGGAGCGATACGCAGAACGTGTGCGTGCGTATCTTTGGCAACGACACCAAGCGTAAGCAGCGCTTCACTGACCTCGCGCGCGCGGCCGTCGAGCTCGATGCCGATGAGCAGGCCCCGTCCACGAACTTCTTTGACGCAGGCAAGATTAAACGAGCGGATCCCTTGCATGATTTTTGCGCCGGCATACCGTGCACGCGCTGCAAGATTTTCATCCACGATCACATCGATTGCCGCAGCGGCAACTGCAGACGCCAGCGGATTGCCGCCGAACGTGCTGCCGTGTTCTCCCGGCCGGAACAGTTCCATCAACTCACGGCTCGACGCAACGGCAGAGACGGGATAAAATCCGCCGCCCAGTGCTTTTCCGACGATCGTGACATCGGGTTTGACGCCCTCGTGATCGCATGCGAAGAGATCGCCGGTACGTCCAAGTCCCGTTTGAATTTCGTCCGCCATAAACAGCACGCGATGCTCGCGGCACAGGCCCCACGCGCGCTTCAAGAATCCCTCCGGCGGCACGATCACGCCGCCTTCGCCTTGAATCGGCTCGATGAGGATCGCGCACGTATTCTCGTTCACGGCCGCGCTGAGTGCGTCGAAGTCGCCGTACGGCACGTGCACAAAACCCGGGACGAACGGACCGAAGTTGTGGCGGTATTCGGCGGTTGAACTTGCGCTGACGGCCATCGTAGTGCGGCCGTGAAAGTTGTTGTTGAAGACGACGATCTCCGCGCGTTCCGGCGCAACGCCCTTGATCTGGTATGCATAACGGCGCGCCAGTTTGACCGCGGTTTCAACCGCTTCGACGCCGGTGTTCATCGGAAGCGCCATCTCTTGATTGCAGAGCTTGACGAGCTTCTCCAGAAAGAGCGGCAGGCGGTCGTTGCGCATTGCGCGAGACGTTAGGGTCACCAGCTGCGCTTGATCGACAAGGGCCTGCCGGATGCGCGGATGTCCGTGTCCCTGATTGACCGCGGAGTAAGCACTCACGCAATCCAAATACCGCGTGCCCTCGACGTCGTAGAGCCACACACCCTGCGCGCGGTGCACGACCACGTCAAGCGGATGATAATTGTGCGCGCCGTAATGATCCTCTGCGGCTATGAATTTACGCGATTGCTCCCGAAGTTCGGTCATGATGGTACAGCCACTTAAGGACGCGGTGAAGCCGAACCTCTTGTGATGACCGATACACCCTACGCGATCTCGCGAGCGAGGTTGGAACGCTTCTTGGAGCGCGATACCGGGCGCATCGACGAGGCGAGCCGCACACTGGCCTTGGACCACGGGGCAAGGACGCGGCATTGCACCATCCTTTTTCACGGCCTTTCCGCGAGCCCCAGGCAGTTCATCGCCGTCGCTCAGGCGCTCCATGAGCGCGGTCACAACGTCATTGCGCCGCGTCTGCCGCGCCATGGGTATCGCGACCGGTATTCGCGCGCGCTCGAAACGCTTGATTCGCGTCAACTCAAAGCGTGCGCGGATGAAGTGCTCGCGATCGCGCAGGGCTTCGGCGAACGCGTTCACGTTGCCGGATTTTCACTGGGCGGTTTACTGACGTGTTACCTCGCGCAAACGCAGCCTATCCACCGTGGCGTCGCGGTCTCACCGTTCTTGGGTGTGATGCTTTTGCCCAATGCGCTGCGCATGATGGCGGTTCGCCTCGCGCTGCGTTTGCCGAATCAGTTTTACTGGTGGGATCCGATTTTGCGCGAACGGCAGCAGCCCGCGCACGGGTATCCGCAGTACTCGACGCACGCGCTCGCGCACGGTCTGACGCTCGCGGATGAGGTCTTTCAGCTCGCGCTCGTGCGTCCGCCGCAGGCCGAAAGCGTTGTGCTGGCGATCAATCCGTTCGAACCGGCGGTGAACAACCGCGCAATCAGGCGCCTCGGCCGTGCATGGTACGCGCACAAACCGGATTCCGTCGAAATCATGCGGCTGCGCGGCTTGCGCCTTGTGCACGATATCATCGAACCGAAACGGTATCCGCACATTGCGCAGCGCGTCAACGAGCAGATCGTGGACCTGATCGACCGGTGAGGCGCTGTCCGTGGCCGAAATCCGATCTGATGATTGCGTATCACGATCAGGAATGGGGTGTTCCGGTCCACGACGATCGAATGCATTTCGAACTGCTCACGCTTGAAGGCGCGCAAGCGGGTTTGAGTTGGGAGACGATCCTGCGCAAACGAGAGAACTACCGCGCAGCATTTGCACGGTTCGATCCGCAGCGCGTCGCGCTCTTTACGGCGGCGTCGGTAAGCCGGTTGATGAAGGATCCGGGCCTCGTGCGTAACCGCCTAAAGATTGAATCGACGGTGTCGAACGCGCGGGCGCTGCTTGCCGTACAAAAAGAGTTCGGTACGTTCGATGCGTACATTTGGCGCTTTGTGAACGGCGCGCCGGTTGTCAATAAACGCCGCAATGGGGACCAACTGCCGGCCAGCACACCGCTCTCGGATGCGGTTAGCAAAAATCTGCGTTCGCGCGGTTTCCGTTTTGTCGGGAGCACGATTATGTATTCGTATTTGCAAGCCGCAGGCTTGGTGGACGACCACGTGGCTACGTGCTTCCGTCGCCGCGCATAACGTTCGCCGCTTCGTTCGACGAAGCTTGCACGCGCGTTGCCGCTTTGCAGCGTCTGGACGGACCGGAAATCTTGCCGCAGGCGCAAACCGCGCTGCTCGATCACGGGCGTAGAACGCCGCTGGCCGTTGTGCTGCTGCACGGCTTTACGAATCATCCGGGGCAGTATCGTGAATTTGCACCGCAGGTTTTCGAGCGCGGTGCGAACGTACTCATTCCCCGCATGCCCGAGCACGGCGATCGCGACCGGCTTACCACGCGGCTCTCGCTGTTGACGGCAGAGATGCTTATCGAACGCGCCGCGCAGGCAATCGGTGCGGCGGCGGGGCTGGGTGAGCGTGTTCGCATCATGGGCATTTCGTCGAGCGGTTTACTGTGCGCCTATTTTGCGCAGCTGTGCAGCCAAATCGATCGCGCCGTTGCGGTGGCGCCGGAGTTTGCGATTCTGAATTTATCGTACGGTGCATCACGCGCAGCCGCACTGGCGTTGCGCCTGCTGCCGAACATGTTTTTGTGGTGGGATCCGCGCGTGAAGAATCAGATGCATCCGCTAACGGCGTATCCGCGCTTTCCCACGCACGCGCTTGCGCAAACGCTGCGCCTTGCCGACGAAGTGATCGCGTGTGCGAAGCGGGCGCCCTTTGCTGCGGGCTCGATACGGGTGGCCGTGAATTGCAACGATCCTGCGGTGAACAACCGCGTGACGCAGCGGGTGGTCGCGCAGTGGAACGCATTACGAAGCGCGCGCATTTTTGAGTTCGAAGATTTGCCGCGAAATCACGACATCATCGAGCCTGACAATCCGAATGCAGCGACACAGCGCGTCTATCCGGTTCTGCTCGATGTGCTATTGGACTGACCTTAATGGCGGCTTAAGAAAAACAGGGTAGCCAAGCGCCATCAGTCTTCTTAACCGGAGGTAACGACGTGTTCCGTACGTTCTCCGCGGCAGCGCTTGCTGCCGCTATGACCATTCCGCTCGTCGCCTGCGGCGGCGGTTCGTCTTCGTCTTCATCGACCACGACGACGACGCAGGCTTCGGCGGGTGCCTCGCCTGCGTCCACGACAAGTGCTGCGAAAGGAGGCGGCGCAGGCTCGATCTCAGCGGTCGGCTCGACGGCGCTTTTGCCGCTCGTCAAACAAGCTGCGAGCGATTATCAAAGCAAGCATTCCGGCGCGAAAATCAGCGTTTCGGGCGGCGGTTCAATGACTGGTCTCACGCAGGTCGCGCAAAAGGGAGCCGACATCGGCGATTCCGACGTTCCGGCCAACGGCCAGCCGAATCTCGTGGACCACGAAGTTGCGGTTGTCTCGTTCGGCGTCGTCGTGAATCCCAAAGCCGGCGTGAAGAGCCTGACCACCGCGCAGATCCGCGACATCTTCACCGGCAAAGTGAAAAACTGGAGCGCGGTTGGCGGTGCTAGCCAACCGATTACGATCATCAACCGTCCGAAGAGCTCCGGAACGCGCGCCGTATTCGTCGCAAAAGTTATGGGCGGCACGCAGCCGAGCGAAAGCGGTCTCACGCAAGATTCGTCCGGAACCGTCGCGACGATGGTCTCGCAAACGGCGGGCGCGGCATCGTATCTCGCGATGGGTTACGTGAAGCCGGGACAACAGGTGGCCGTTTCGATCAACGGCGTTGCGCCTACGGATGCGAACGTTCAAACGGGCAAATATCCATTCTGGTCCTACGAACACATGTACACGAACGGACAACCCAACGCCACCGTAGCGGACTTTATCAATTACATCAAGTCCGACACGCCGCTGCTCACCAAATTGCACTTCATACCAATCTCGAGCATGAAGACGAAATAAACGCATCGGCGAGCAAAAGAAAGACCGCCGGTTTTCCGGCGGTCTTTTTGTTGTTGCACCTCACCGTGAAGATGTTACACCGTTACCGTAGCTTCAGACGTCGTTGGATCGATGATTGTGTAGACGCGGTTGATCGCGTTGGCGGGGAAGCCGCCGCGCTGTGCGTGTTCGCGGATTTGCGCCTCGCTCTCGGCGTTGTAGATGCAATAGATCTTATCGCCCGTAACGTAGCTTTGCACCCACTGAATCGACGGTCCCATTTGCTGAAGCACGCCGCACGACGCTTGCGAGATGCCTTGCAGCTGTTCGGGCGTCGCGTTGCCGATGTTCGGGATATCGCGTTCGATAACAAATTTTGGCATGGTTCCCTCCGAAGACGCGGCGTTCTAAGGAAGGGTCGGAAGCGATAACGAGGGCCGGTCTTTCATATCCGGATACGGTTCGTCAAACTGTGCAGCCGCTTGCGTGATGAGGCGAATTGCGAAATCCAATTGCGGATCGTTTCCGGCGGCGTAATCGTGCGGTGCAATATCGACGTCGTAGTCGGGATCGGTCCCGTAGTTTTCAACTTTCCAGCCTACGTCCTTGAACCAAAATGAGAATTCGGGCTGCGTTGTGATCGTCCCGTCAACCAGCGAATGATACGGGTTGATCCCGATAACGCCGCCCCACGTGCGCTTGCCGACAAGCGGACCGAGCTTATAGAGCTTAAAGCAGTGGCTGAAGATGTCGCCGTCCGATCCTGCAAATTGATTGGTGATCGCGACGATTGGACCCGCTACCGACTCCGGCGGATACGGAACGGGTTTGGCAGAGTAGCGCGAGATGTCGTAACCGACGCGCTTGCGCAGCAGCTTTTCCAGCAACAGCGGTGAGACGTGGCCGCCGCGGTTATAGCGCACATCGACCAGCAATCCCCCACGATCGAACTCCGAGAGATAGCCCCGATGGAACTCCGAGAATCCCCACGGCCCCATGTCCGGAATGTGCACGTAGCCGATGCTGCCCCCGGTTTTTTCGTGAACGTAACGGCGGTTTGATTCGACCCACGCGCGGTAGCGGAGCAGCTGTTCGCTTTCCAGCGCGCGCACCGTTACGGTACGTTCGCCGCCAGCGGAACGAACCGTGATCGCGACGTCATCACCGCCCATGTTCACGAGCGCTTGTTGCGGCGAAAACGTGGCGCTGAGGCGGCGCCCGGCAACCGCAACGAGCACGTCACCTTCGCGAATGCCGAGGCCCGGCTGCGCGAGCGGTGAGTCGGAATCGCGGTTCCAAGAATCGCCGCGGTAAATGCGATCGATGATCCATTCGCCGCGTTGCTCCTCGAAGCGCAGATCGGCACCCAAGAAGCCGTTGTCGTACTCCGGCGGTTCGGGAAGATCGCCGCCAATCTCGTACGCGTGCGACGTGCCGAGTTCACCGTGCATTTCCCAAATGACGTCGGAGAGCTCGGCGCGCGTGCGAACGCGCGGCAGCAGCGCTTCGTAGCGATCGCGCACGCGATCCCAATCGATGTCCGACATGTCCTCAACCCAAAACTGTTCGGTTTGCATGCGCCAGGCTTCGAAGTACATTTGGCGCCACTCGGCCTTCGGATCGATCTGCACGCTGATGCGATCGAGATCGATCCAGCCGTTTTTGCGGCCGATCTCTTGCGGCGGTTTTTCTTCGGGCTCCTCGGGAAGATCGGCAAGCGCATCGATAGCGCGAACGCGGTCGCGCGAACGGTACAGCAACGTGTGATGATCGCCGCTCACCTCGAAATGCGAAACGTCGTTCGCAATGCTCGCACTGCGCTGCTGCTCGAAGTCGTAGGCGATCAGCACGCCGCCGGTTTCCTCATCCTCCCACGCACGATCGCCCGGCTTGATGCCGCGCACGTCAAACTTCGTAAAGTATACTCGATTGCGTACCGCTGCGATCCGGTCGTACGCACCCTCGTCGACGGGAAAGCTCAGGATGCGTCCCATGATGCCTTCGGCGTCGATATCGATGCGCGGCGGTTTTTCCGATCGCTTTTTTTCTTCTTGCGCGTCCTCTTTCTCGTGCTCGTGCTCGCGATGCACCGGTTTGGGTTTCGGCACGAATGGATTGGCGACGTCGTCGCGCAGCGTAACCAAAAATGGCCGCTGCGCTTGCGGAAAGCTGAGCTGAAATTGCAGCGCGTCGTACACCGGATCGAAATCGCGGGTCGAGACGAAGTAGAGATATTTGCCTTCGGGATCCCATGCCGGTGACTCGTCTACGCGCATGCGGGGCGTGACGTCGATGATGCTGCCGGATTTGCATTTGACCACGCGTATCACCGCGGAGTTGTCGCCGCCGGGCCACCACACGTACGCGAGCCACCGGCCGTCCGGAGAGAAGGCCAAATCCGTGATGCGGTTCCCCAAACTTTTATCCAGGACGCGCTGCGATCCGCCGTTGTCGATCAGGATCAGTTCGTAGCGGTGGTTCGCAAAGGCGATGCGCTCGCCAACCGGTGCGCACGCCAGATCGGTAACGCGTCCGATGTCGCCCGTGGTTAAAAACTGCGGCGGCTCAAACGCTTCGGCATGCAACACGACGATTTGCTCGTAACCGTTTTTGTCAGTTGTGGCAACGAGCCGTTTGCCGTCGGGTTTCCACGCGATTTCTCGATACCGCACGGTGCTGCCCTCACCGTAGTACAGCGGCGCCTCTTCCCACAGCGGCATCGAGGCCGGCTGTCCGCGCGCGATCACGGCCAAGCGCGTGCCGTCGGGCGAAGGTGCGAATTCGGTGACGCATTCCGATCCGCTTATGAAGCGGCGAGCCGTCTGCGGCTCGGATGAAGCGGCGGTAATATCGATTTCGCGCACCTCACCGGAAGCGATCTCAAAACAGAAGATCGAACCGCCCGCTGTATACACGATGCGCTCTCCATCGGTCGAGGGAAAACGCACGTAGTAATCGCTGTGATGCGTGTGCCGCTGCACGTCGGAGCCGTCGAGCGCGCTCGAATAAATGTTACCGATGCCTTCGTGGTCCGCAAGAAAATAAATGCGATCGCCGATCCACATCGGCCAGGTCGGGTTGCCGTCGGGTAAACGCAGCCGTTCGAAGTCGCCTCGCGTTTCCGCATCGATCCAAATCTCGCCGGACGTACCGCCGCGGTACCGTTTCCACTTCGCCGGATCGCTTTCGTTGCGGCCGATCGCAAAGCGTCCGTTTGCCGCGGGGAAAATCGATTTCATGTGACCCAGATGCAACTCGCGCGGCGTTCCGCCGTCCGCGTTCACAACGAAACCGCGCGTCTCGCGCAGGTACCACGCCGACGGATTGCTCACGAAGTACACCTGCGTGCCGTCAGCGCTCCATCCCGACGTGCTTGCAGCAGTTGCGCCAAGATACGTTACACGTACGGGGCGTCCGCCGGCGGCCGGCATCACGTACAATTCGGGATGCGCTTCATCGGTCGCAATAAAGGCAATGCGCGAGCCGTCCGGTGAGAGCCGCGGAAAACTGCACGCGCCCGCCATTGCCGTAAGTCGAACGGCTGCGCCGCCGCGCAGCGGCGCCGACCAAAGATCGTCTTCGCACACGAAGACCAGGCGGTCGCCTGCGAGGGTGACGTGACGGTAATACCCTTTATCCATGCGCCGGGGCCTTTTCGCTGCGGCAAGCGCCGCTCTTGCGCGCGGTATAACTTTGTGCTACAAAGTTAGTGATGCATGTTGCAATCGTGATGGACGGTAACCGGCGTTGGGCCAGACTTCGCGGCTTGCCGCCGCAGCACGGACATGCCAAAGGGGAAGCAGCGCTGCAGCGAGCCGCCGATGCCGCACCGGCGCTCGGCATTACGACGCTCAGCGTCTTCGGGTTCTCCACCGAGAATTGGTCGCGCGATCCCGGCGAAGTCGGCGCTTTGATGCGCCTATTTGCGCGTTCCGCGAGAACGCAGCGTGTGCGCAGCATGCGCAGCGGCGTTCGCGTGCGCATCTGCGGCGACTTGCAAGCGTTTCCCGCGAGCGTGCGTTTCGCGCTGCGGCGTTTAGAAGAGAGTACGGCGGCAAACAATCGCTTGACGCTCGTGCTCGCGCTCAATTACGGCGGTCGCGGCGAGATCTTGCGCGCTGTGAAATCGATTGCACGTGCCGGCACGGCGCATGAAGCGATCACGGAAGCAGAATTCCGCAAACATTTGTATTTGCCGGACATCCCGGATCCCGATCTGGTGATTCGCACCGGTGGGGAACAGCGGCTCTCAAACTTTCTGCTGTTCCAACTTGCGTATTCGGAATTCGTTACGCTGCCCGTGTTGTGGCCGGATTTTTCCGCCAGCGATCTTGCAAGCGCGCTTGCAGCGGCGCATCTACGCGAACGGCGTTTCGGCGCGTAGCCTGAAGTCGTTTCTGGGCCTAAAGCGCTATCAAATAGCTCGCTTTGGCCACGTGAAATGCTCGCATTTCTATTGCCGACGTGCTAGAAAAATGCAAGCAGGCGCTGGTTTCAATGAGCGACCAACGGCCCAAATCGAAAGTCGGATGGAGCGGCGCGACGTCCATTGTAAAATCGACCTATGGCGCTGGCGTCATTGGATGGCGTACGTGACGACATCGTTTGTCCATCGTGCAGATCGAGCGTTGAGAAAGGCGCCGCATGGCGATGTACGAACGATCGCTGCGATTTTGCGCGTGGCTTTCCAGTTAGCGGTTCAACCCCTGTATTTATCGACTTTCAAAAAAGTATCGTAACCGCGCAGGCGTTCGATGGTGCGGCACCACCCGTTTGGGATGCGAAGCACCGAATGCCGCTAAAACGCTTGTTTAATGCTGCGATGGCCGCAGCATCAAAGAATCGAGTGGCGGAGCGCAACGCAGGCGAGATCATAAGGCGCCTTTCCACGAGATCGCGCCGGCGCATCCTCGTCATCGGAGGCGCATCGGTTGGGAACGGAGCCGAAGCGTTGTATCGGCAGCAAGGCATAGATATTATCGCATTTGATATTGTCCCATCGGAATTCGTGCAATTCGTCGCCGACGCGCACACTATTCCACTGGCCGACGGATCCGTCGACGCGGTATGGATACAGGCCGTCCTCGAGCATGTGCTCGATCCGAAATCCGTCGTCTTGGAAATCACGCGCGTTCTCAGCGAGGATGGGCTGGTCTACGCGGATACACCATTTTTGCAGCAAGTCCACTTAGGCGCTTACGACTTTACGCGTTTTACCGAAAGCGGGCACCGCTGGCTGTTTGGCAGTTTTGAGAGAATCGATTCCGGCGTCGTGCTCGGTCCTGGAGCGCAATTCGCATGGTCGCTCGACTACGCGGCACGCAGTGTTTTTCGATCGAGCAAAGCCGGAAGGCTGCTACACCTTGCGGCCTTACCGCTTGCGTATCTCATCGATCGCGCTGCATCGGCGGAGCACGCCATAGACGGCGCCTGCGCGGTGTATTTTTTGGGGCGTAAACGCGGCGCCCCGATGCACCCTCACGACATTATTGCTCACTACCGCGGCGCACAGCGCGTCGCCGCCGCGCTTCAATAGAGCATAAGACAATTGCAAGCGCGACGATTGGAGGGGAGTCGCCGCGAAGGGCGCATCCACCGACCAATGGACCTGCTGCGTGATTTCGAAAAAGGCTCGCTGCGTGCGCTGGCACGCGCGATTTCTCGCGCGGAATCGGGGCACGGCGCGGCACTCATCCGCCACTTATTCGCAAAAACCGGCCGCGCAATGACGATCGGTCTTACCGGCCCACCCGGCGTCGGGAAGTCGACGCTCGGATCGTCGCTCGTGAAAAAGGCTCGCACGCTCGGCAAAACGGTCGGCGTCATTTCGGTCGATCCGACCTCGCCGTTTTCACACGGTGCGCTGCTCGGCGATCGCATCCGGCTCACCGAGCATTTCACCGACAAGGATGTCTTCATTCGCTCGATGGCAAGCCGCGGTCATTTGGGCGGACTAGCCGGGGCCACGGCAGATGCCGTGCTGCTGATGGATGCGTTCGGGCTCGACGTTATCTTCATTGAAACGGTCGGCGTGGGACAATCCGAGATCGAAATTGCGGAGCTCGCGCAAACGACGATCGTTGCGTTGCAGCCCGGCAGCGGCGATTCGATTCAGGTGCTCAAAGCCGGCATCATGGAAGTTGCCGACATCTTTGTCGTCAATAAAAAAGACCACCCGATGGCCAATCAGCTCAAGCGCGAGATTCGCTCGATGATGGAGATGCTCGACTTCAGCGGCTGGGTTCCGGAGCTGGTGATGACACAAGCGACGAGCGGCGAAGGCATCGACGACCTCTGGGTGGCGATCGAAAAACACGTCGCATATCTGGAGACGAGCGGCGAGATGGAAGAGAAGCGGCGCGAAGCTTTTACACATCAAGTGCGTCAGCTCGCGCTCGGACATCTACAGCGCAAGTTGGAACGCGAGCTCGAAAGCGCAATC
Organism: uncultured bacterium; assembly: GCA_964514445.1. Lineage (GTDB taxonomy): Bacteria > Vulcanimicrobiota > Vulcanimicrobiia > Vulcanimicrobiales > Vulcanimicrobiaceae > DASSRQ01. The sequence continues at coordinate 12,701 of CAZERJ010000069.1, forward strand.
GCTGCGGGCGTCGACCCCTATGCCGCTGCGGAACGCGTGTTGCAAAACTTCGGCGTGCGCCCGGAGATCAGCGACGAGCCGATCCGCGCGCCGCATATCCGGGCCTCAGTTAAAGGGCTTACGTAGGAACGTAAAACTTCGTTCAAATCCGCCTCATGCGTGGCGGAACGAGCTGCTTCTAACAGAATCACATTATCGTGCCGGAAGGATCGTTGCTCGCACTCTTTGGAGTCCCCGGCTTTATTGACGGGGGTCAATCTCGTGCATTGCCGATGTCGGAGAAGACGTTGGCACTGCTGGCGCTTCTCGCGTGCCACGCGGAACGGCCGCTTTCGCGCGCGTGGCTCGCATCGATCTTGTAGCCCGACGTCGACGAAGTTGAAGCGCGCACGAACCTGCGCCCCCGTCAAGCTTACAAAAAACACTGCGCAATGGAATGCCGGCGTTTCTTTTGCGGTCGACGTCATCGAGTTTACGGCTGCCGTTGCAGCGGGACGTCCGCACGACGCGATCGCTGTGTAAAACGCGTCTAGCGGTACGCGTTGCGCGCAACCATCTGACCGAGTTTCGCGACGGCGTATGGTTCGTCGATTTAACGTCGACGACCACGTGGGACGATGCGGTCACGCGCATTGCAGGCACGCTAAAGATTTCGGTGGGCGGCGAAGACCCCGCGCAAGCGCTTCGAACGTTTATCGCGCGGCGGCGCACGTTGATCGTTCTGGACAATTGCGAGCAGCTTGACGCTGCAGCCTCAACCGGAATCGATAGCCTTGTAAACGGCAGCGCTTGCGTGGTACTCGCGACGAGCCGGCGGCAATTGGGCGGCGGCAACGAAAGAGTCTACGCCGTCGAACCTCTGACCCTGCCGCCCGCGTCCGCGGAGCCGGCCGCAGCATTACAATACTCCGCAGCGCGTCTGTTCGTTGAGCGTGCGACGTCTGTTGCGCCTGCGTTTGCACTCTCGCATGAGACCATGCCGCATTTTGCCTCTATCGTCGCGCGCTTGGACGGCTTGCCGCTCGCGATCGAGCTGGTCGCCGCACGCATGAATCTGCTGACGATAGACGGCGTTGCGAAACGCCTGGAAGATCTCGACCATGTTCGTGCCAAGGATAGAAGCGATCGTCATCAGACGCTGGCCTCCGCAATTCGCTGGAGCTACGATCTGTTAGCGCCTCGCGAGCAGACATTGCTCCAGCGTCTTGCGGTATTTGACGGGCCCTTTGACTTGGGCGCGATCGAAAGTATCTGCTGCGACGGACGCGACGTGTCAAGATCGAATTTATTCTCCGTCCTTTCGGAGCTCGTGGAAGCCCGCTCGTCGTGACCATTTCCAGCGATGGCGACGACGATCAACGCTACGGGCTGCTCGAGACTGTCCGGCGCTTTTTACACGGCATTCCCGAGGCGTTTACCGATAGCATCCGCACGGCGCACGCCAGGTATTTCGCCGAAGTAGCGCTTCAAGCCGAACGTGCGTACGATGAGGCCGGAACAAGCGAATACGTGGCACTGATTCGCCGCGACGAGGCAAATATGGACGCCGGCCTGCGTTACGCCTGGGAAGTGCGCGACGCTTCACTGCTCGCTGCGTTCGTCCGCGGCTTCGAACGCTATTGGATACCGGCGGACATCAAGCGGCTCGCTGAAGTTTTCGACTTTCTCTCCCAGGAGAGCGTTCTGGCGCAGCTTCCGGTGCGCGCGCGCGCAAAACTTCTGTTCTCGCTGTCATCTCCGGCAAGTACCGCTGCCGATTGGCGGCGGTGCAAGGCGTTACGAGAGCAGTGCGCGGCCTGCTGGAGAGAACTGGGCGAAGAAGCGGAAGCGCTGAGTGTCGACGCCACCATTGCATTGGTCGACAATTACATGGGCGCATCGCTCAAGGACGTTATCGTTCCGAGGCTTTATGAGATCGGCAAACGTCTGAATGAACTCGACGCAGCCAAATGGCACAGCGCACGCATAAAGAGAAATTTGGGCTCCATGGAGCTGGCATTGGGAAATCCTCAAACGGCGTTGCAGCTCGTGCTCGAAGCCATAGCGGTATTCCGCAGTGAACGGCGCACGAACTACGTTGTGTTCTGCCTGGACGCACTTGCGAGAACGTATATCGAGCTCGGCGATGTTGTGCTGGCCGAACGCTGCATCGAGGAAGCGATTTCGTTAATCGACGATCCGTCGTACGCGGTGTTGTTGGCGCAAGCGTACGGACTTCGCGCGCGGCTTCAGCTGAAATGCGGCGACGCAAAAGCAGCGCTACAGACGTGCGCCAAATCGTTACGAACGTTCGAATACGCTTTCGAACTGCGTTTTGTTGCCGGTACCATAGGTATAACGATGCAAGCGCTTACGGCAATTGGCCGTACGGACTGCGCCGCACGCATCGCCGGCTATATTCTCGAGCGCTGAGCACGTTTTTCGAAAGCTCGCCCGCATATCTCCAGACGCGCGCTGCTCTGGGCGAGAACGCCTTCGATGCTGCGGCACAGCTCCGAGCGACGTACCCGTTCCAGGACGTGTGCGCGGAAGTCGATCTGGAAGCGGCGGGCGCTTCGCAAACAGTGTTCGCACGAGCGTCGGCGTAGCGCTCGGTATAGCTCAGGGACGATTCGGGGACGTTCGGCTTCCTATACTCCGCGTATGGAGCGGCTGTCGCCACGCGAATGTATCGTCGCACGGCTTATCATTATCGGAAACTCAGAGGACGAGATCGCGCGAAAGCTTCGCTTGAGCGTGCGAACGATCGAGAATACGATACGTTCGATATATTCGAAGCTTGGTATCGCGCCGCGCGACGCCGCCGCTCGCGGAACGACTAGACGGCTTGGCTGACTGACCGGCCGCCGGGCCGCTGCGAGCAGGATCGCGTAATTCCGACCTAAAGGCTTGCCTGCCGGGCACAATCTTGGGAAAATACCACGGGCACGCAGCCGACGAACGAGTTCGTCCACGAAAAGGAGCAATGGGAAGCCGCCTGCGCTAAGGGCAAGGGTCGAAAAGGCCCTGGCTCCGGTGCGGTGGACCGCACCATTTCGGATCTTCCTTTAAAAACGCTCTACGGGCCTGAAGACACGGCGCACCTCGACCTCGCCACGGACCTGAGCTATCCCGGGCAATATCCGTACACGCGCGGCATCCACCCCAACATGTACCGCGACCGGCTTTGGACGATGCGTCAGTTTGCCGGGTTCGGCAACGCCAAGCAGACCAACGAGCGGTATCACTTCCTGCTCTCGCAGGGGCAGCACGGGCTTTCGGTCGCCTTCGATATGCCGACGCTCATGGGTTACGACTCCGACGCTGCGCAATCGCGCGGTGAAGTCGGAAAGTGCGGCGTCGCCATCGATTCTCTGGCCGACATGGAGACGCTCTTCGAGAGCATCGACATGGGCGACATCACGACTTCGATGACGATCAATGGCCCCGCATGCATCGCGCTTGCGCAGTACGTTGCGGCTGCCGAGAAAAAGGGCATTCCGCGCGCGAAGCTCGGCGGTACGATTCAAGCCGACATCCTCAAAGAATACATCGCGCAGAAAGAGTGGATCTTTCCGCCGCGTCCGCAC
>CAZERJ010000070.1:0-16157 GCA_964514445.1 uncultured bacterium
GCCGCCCCAGAAGGACGGCAATCTCATGCTCCATATACTAGAACGCAAGTTCGGTCCAGAAAGTTGGTACAGATTTGCCCAAATCGATCGCGGGCTCGTTAATCTTGGCTTCCGGTTACGTTCTGGCGCTTGGCAGTATGGTGCAGCTCGAGCAGCATCGCTCGCTGGGCGGCGGCCGTCTCGCCTTATTACTACAATCGCATGACCGCCGTGTTGCGTTACGGTCCGAACTTTCTATCGGGCGAACGAAACAGCCGGCAGGTGCTCCCTTGTTGCTTAAGCATGCAAGCGACAAAGACCCCGGCATGCGGGCCATGGCAATTTATGGCTTGGGGCTGATAGGCACACCAGCCGGATCGCCGGCGGTGCTGCGTGCTCTCAATGATACGTCAGCAACCGTGCTTGTGTCGGCATTAGATGCGACAGACCGCCTGGAAAACGGCCGCGTCTTCAAAAAAACCGAGCTCTTGGCTGAAAAACGTGTTGTCGCGCTCCTTTCGAATGCCGACGCGACGGTTCGGGCGCGCGACGCGACGACGCTGGAATCGTTTAGCCTGGGCGCACAGGCGCGTGCAGCGCAGACTGCGCTGGTCAACGCGTACCGGCACGAACGCAACGCTAGCGTGCGCGAGCACGTCGCGTGGTCGCTGTATCGCGGATACGCGAAAAGCGTTCCGCTGAGCGTCCTGCGTGCAGAGCTGCGCGACCGCGACGAGATCGTTCGCATCGAAGGCGTGCGCGCCGCTGGACGGCGCGCAGACAAAACGCTGGTTGCAAACGTTCAGCCGCTGATCGACGATCCATCGTGGCGCGTGCAAGAACAAGCGAACGAAACGATGAGTGTGCTGTCAGGCGGAAGGATGACCGAGCACATGAAGTCGATCGCGCGTGGCATCCACGTCCCCGCGCGCGCACCGGATCCGTTCGCCGACATCAAAGCGTTACCACGCACAACGCCGGTTCCCAAAGGACCGCCCGCGCCGGATAAAGTGATCGCAAAACCCGCGCTGGTGGCGCGAACCGTTGCGCAATTCACCGGTCCGCAGGCCGGACCGCATCCGCGTATGCGCATTGCGACATCACAGGGCAACATTTACGTCGAACTCTATCCGGAGTGGGCGCCGCTGACCGTCGAGAACTTTATGAACCTGGCGAATGCGGGCTATTACGATAACAATCCGTGGTTCCGCGTTGTGCCGGATTTTGTGGTGCAAAGCGGCGACCCCTCGGCGAATTCCCCAGGCGTTGGATACACGACAGTTGCAGAAGAAAATCCGATCGAGCAAAGCAGCTACATCATAGCCATGGGGCTCGATTACACCAATCCGCCGAACGCGCACGCCAAACGCGATTCAGCGGGAAGCGAGTTTTACATCACCCTTTCGCCGCAATACCATCTCAATCGCGACTTCAGCGTCTTCGGCCGCGTCATCGCAGGCTTTGACGTTCTGGGCCGCTTGACCGAATCCGAAAAAATTTACCGCATCGAACGCCTGCCGGATGTAACGACGCGGTAGTGTCATGGTGAGGTACGTCGTGGGGCATGGTCCCCGCGGGCGGCGGGCGCGGCTATCGCCATCCTGGCTTCGCCGCGAATTCAGAGCACCCGCGGCGACCATGCCGCACGACGCACCTCACCATGACACGTAAACATGAGTAGTTACGCTACATACCGATGAGAGCCGTCGTTCAGCGCGTATTGCGGGCAAGCGTTACAGTTGAGTCGGAGATCACCGGCGCGATCGAGCACGGCCTCATGGTCCTCGTCGGCGTTGCGGTTGATGATGGCGAGCGCGATGCGGAGATGATGGCGGAGAAGATCGCCAATTTGCGTATCTTCGACGACGATGATGGACTGATGAACCGCAGCGTTCAGGACAACGGCGGCAGCGTGCTGCTGGTTTCGCAGTTTACGTTGCATGGCGATGCGCGCAAAGGGCGCCGTCCGTCGTTCATCGCGGCTGCGCGCGAAGATGTCGCCAAGCCGCTGTACGAACGTGTCGGCGCGCTGATCGAGCGCATCGGCGTTCCGGTGGAGTATGGTATTTTCGGTGCCGACATGAAAGTCGAGCTTGTCAACGACGGGCCCGTTACGATCTTGCTCGACAGCAAAAAGGCGTTCTGACGGCGCCTACGATTATTTCGAAAAAATTGCCGTCAACGCTAACGTAAGATTTTCGCGGCGTTCCATGATGCGGCGATAGAAATAGCCGGCCCAGTGTGTGCCGAACGGAACGTAGATGCGCAGATTGTAGCCTTCGGCGACGAGCTGTTCCTGGAGCGCGGGCCGCACGCCGTACAGCATTTGAAACTCGAACGCTGAAGGAGCAATACCTTCGGCGCGCGCGTAGCTTTTCACGAGTTCGATGAGGAGCGGGTCGTGCGTCGCGATCGCGGGATAGACGCCCTGCGAGAGCAGCATTTGCGCGCACTCCATGTACTGCGCGCGAATGGCGTTCATGTCTTTGATAGCGATCTCGGGCGGTTCGTTGTATGCGCCCTTGCATAAGCGCACTCGTGCCTTCAGTTCGATCGCGCGGCGTACGTCGTGCGGTGTGCGCTTGAGATACGCTTGCAGCACCGGCCCCACCGTGCGCGTTTGCGCGAAGGCACGCTCGAAAATGCGCAGCGTGACGTCGGTGACGGCGGAACCTTCCATATCGATGCGCACGAACGGATCGGGATTGCGCTCGAGCGCGTATCGCGCAATCGTGAGCAGGTTCTCGAGCGCAAAGTCTTCGTCGATGAGCATGCCCATTGCGGTGAGTTTCACCGAAACGTTCGACTGCACGCCGCTAGCCGCAATCGCATCGAGCATGCGCAGATATGCATCGCGCGTCTTTATGGCTGCGTCGCGCTCTAGCACGTCTTCGCCCAGAAAATCCAGCGTCGCCGTCATGCCGCGAGCGTTCAAATCTTTCACTGCTTCGATGGCGGTCTCGATCCGATCGCCGGCGACGAAACGCTTGGCGAGAAAGAAGAAGCGCTTAGAAAAGAGCGAGTCGGGCGCAAGCATGCGGTCGAGTAAAGCCATGCGGCCCGCTATACGACGCGGCGCCTAAGCGCCCATTGTGTCAGCAGCACGATCGCGCCCAAGATGATGAAACCGTACGTAAGCGCCAGCGCTGCTGCGATGCCTTGCGCGGAAAGCGTGACGTACATCAGCACGGGAAGCGATGTGGGATGATAGGCAACGATAGAAGTCGCACCATATTCGCCGATTGCCCGCATCCACGCTAGCACGATGCCCGCCGCAATGCCGGGTGCCGCAAGCGGCAGACTGATTCTTGCGAAAACTTGCGTCGTGCCCGCGCCCAGCGTTCGCGCAGCATCTTCCAGCAGCGGATCGATGCCGGCAAACGCAGCCGCCGACGTGATCGCGATGAACGACCCGGCAACAAAGAACTGCGCGAGCGCAATGCCGGGCAGCGAGTCTACCAGTACAATTCCATGTGCTGCGAGTGCTGCGCCCAGCGGCGCTTGTCTTCCGATGAATTGGAGCAACATGATGCCCGAAGCTACCGGCGGAAATGCGAGCGGAAGTGCGAGCAGTGAGAGTGCGGCAGTGCGTGCAGCGGCCGGTATTCGCGCGAGCGCGAATCCACCAGGCACGCCCAGCAGCGTAGCCGCGGCGATGCTGATCGCCGAGGCGGAGAGCGAAACGCCAAGCGCGCTGCGTCCTGCTTGCGCCGAAAACGCCTGCACGACGCCTCGCGGCGATACCGCAATCAGCGTTGCAAAAATCGGCGCAATCATCACGGCCAGCAGCAGGAACGCAGCAATCCAAAACATTGTGTCGCGGCGCAGATTCATAGAGAAAACTTTACCAAATCGAAGCGGGCAAGCGAGGCTGTCCGCGCATTTAGAGGGAACACTGGGGTCCTATGGCGGCGCAGCGTTCATGGCGAGTTCTGATTGCGGATGACGATCCGGCGATCTGCACTCTAATAGAGACAGTCCTTCGCAAAGGTCCCTACGAGATCGTCACGCGCAACGACGCCGAGAGCGCGCTCGTCGCGCTTGGCCGCGAGGGCCCGTTCGATATTATTATTTGCGACTTTATGCTTCCGGGCATCTCCGGCATCGATCTCATCGAGCGCTTGCGTGCCGACGAGCGCACGCGCAGCACGCCGATTCTCATGGTGTCGGGGCACACGAACTACGCCATGGACGGGCGCGCAAAGAACGCCGGCGCGAACTTGTTCCTGAACAAGCCGTTTACGATTTCGCAGCTGAGGACCGCCGTGAATAGCCTGCTCGCGCGGCCCAAAGCCGATTCGTTTGAAAACACCGTCAACGTTCGTTAGCATTTGAGCCCGCTGCTCAAAGTCTTCGTCGTCGCCCTCTCACTGGGGCTTGATGTGTTTGCCGTCGGCATCGGCGTCGGCATGCGCGGCGTTAGCACTGCCGTCAAGATTCGCATCGGGCTCGCATTTGCTGCAGCAGAAGTGATCATGAACCTGCTCGGCTTGCTGCTCGGTAAGATCGTCGGAACGCTGCTCGGCGACGTTGCCGGCTACATCGGCTTTGCAGCGCTTTTCGGCGTCGGCGTCTACATGGTGCTCGAAGCTATCCGTGAAGCCGAAGGTGAAACGATCGATTTTTCACGCGGGTGGGGCCTGTTTATCGGCGCCCTTTCAATTAGTCTGGATTCGTTGGGTATCGGTTTTTCAATTCTCTATATCGGCGTGCCGCTGGTCGTCACGCTGGTCGTGATCTTCCTCGTCTCCATAGGTGCAACGACGCTAGGGCTCACGCTCGGCCGTATGCTCGGGCGCAAGGTCGAGGAAAGCGCCGAGCTCTTCGCCGGCATCGTTTTAATTTTGACCGGCGCCGGCTTTGCAGCCGCGAAAGCATTTCATCTAGGCTGAGCCGAAGCGCCCCGCATGGCCGTTGGCGACGATTTGCTGGAACTCACCCTCGAGGCGAAAGCGCACGGCGTTTTTATCGTCGGCACCGCCAAGAACGTCGGCAAAACGGTGACCATGCGGGCGCTCATTGCCGCCGCTGCGCGCCGCGAACTGGCCGTGGGCATTACGTCGACCGGCCGCGACGGCGAGGCTGTCGATGCGGTAGGCGCGCACGCCAAGCCGCGGTTGTTCCTGACGCCAAGCACAGTCTTTGCCACTGCGCGTGGTTTGCTACCCAGCCATCCGGCGTGTGAGATCCTTGTTCAGACGCCGTGGCTGACGGCATCCGGCCCCGTCGTCATCGCGCGCGTGCGCCGCCCCGGTTATTTTGAACTCGCTGGACCGTCGGCCGCGCGCGGCATCCGCGAGGTTGTCCAGACGATGCGCGATCTCGGCAGCCGCCTGACGATCGTTGACGGTGCGCTCGATCGCATCGCCGCGCTCGGTGGCGGTGGGTACGCGATTCTCGCCGCGGGCGCCGCCTCGGCGGCGACAATGCAGGACGCAGCAGAAGATGCCGGCGCGCTGGCAGCGCGCTTGCGCATTCCGCTCCACGATCCGCAAAAGCCGGCGGTACGGCTGCCGGGTGCACTGACCGCATCCGCGGCAGCACGCTTGGCGCGCGCGGGTGAAGCGCGTCAGATTGTGCTTCGCGATGCAACGCAGCTTGTGGCGCCGTCGCGCGCGATCGCCGGGATTTTGGAGCGTTTGGACGTGCGCTGCGAACAGCCGATTACGGCGCTCGCCGTTACGGTCGCATCGATTGCGCCCGAACGCTATTTCGAACCGCGCGAATTTGCTCGTGCCGTTGCAGAATCGACGCAGCTGCCCGTCTTCGACGTGTATGCGGACGAGAGTATCGCCGCGTGAAATTCTCGACGATCGTCGACGACCTTACCGCGAGGGCGCTGGATGTAGCGTGGCTGCGTCATGCGCTAGAGCCGGTGAGCGACTTCGGCCAGCGACGGTTCGAAGAGATCGAACCGTTTGCTCAGGGTTCGCACGGCGATGCGCAAGCGCACGCAGATCGTATTGCGCATCTTGCGCATGAAATCTCTACCGAACGCGTTGCTGCGATGCGTGAAGCGTTGCGATCGTGCGCCGATCCGCTCGGCGCCCTGTCACGTGCGGGCATGGGCGAAACGCTGGAAGATGCGCAGTTCCTTGAACTGTTACGGTTTCTCGATGGCGCTTCCCGTATCGATCTGGTCACGTTGACCGTAGCTGTTTCGGAACTGGCGGCGATGTTGGAGCGCGGACGCGCCGGAACGTACGGCTTTTATCTTGACGACCGGTTTGACCCGTCACTGGCACGCGCGCGAGAGTTTGCCAATCGCGCGCACGCCGAGTTCGAGACCGCACGCGGGCGTGTAGCGCAGCGCGTGTGCGAGAAGCTGGGACGCGACGACGTCGGCTCCGGCGAATTCATCGTGATGCGCGAGGCCGCGCGGACGTTGCCCGCTGAAGTGCGTATCGTGCGCGAAGCGCCGACGTATTTTTTGTGCGAGCTGGAACTTGATGAGGCGGCAATTAACGCAATGGAGCGCCGCGACGTCATGGAATCCATGGTCGCGCTAGCCGAGAGCGGCGCTCGTAGAATGTTGTCCGACATGGTCCGCGACGCGCTCGGCGATCTCGAGGCGTTGCTCGCGCAGCTTGCGCAGCTCGACGTCGATCTCGCACAGGTGCATTTCACTCAAACAAACGACTGCGTTGCGGCGAAGATCGTACCGGACGCGGAAGTGACGTTTCAAGATGGCGCATTTCTGCCACTCAAAGCGCAGTTGCAGTCGCAAGGCCGCGCGTACGAACCGATATCCGTAGCGCTTTGCGAGCCGTCGGTACTTACAGGACCCAATATGGGCGGCAAAAGCGCAGCCCTGCGCGCGTGCGGTTTCATTGCGCTGCTGGCGGCGTTTGGTATTCCGGTGCCTGCCCGAAGCGCGCAGTGCGCCGTCTTCGATCATGTCGCGTGGATTGGCACCGGTGCATCGCCCAAAAGCGAGACGCTGCTCTCCTCGTTCGCCGCGGAAGTCGTGCGCCTAAATGCACTGTTGCAACGTCATTCGCATCGCGCCCTATTCTTGATCGACGAGTTTGCGCGCACTACAACGCCGCACGAAGGCGGCGCTCTGCTCGTAGCGTTGCTGCGCTCGCTGCGCCGGCGTGGCATTACAGCGTTTGCCGCAACGCATTTGAGCGGCGTTGCATCGCATGCGCAGACACCGCATTTTGCGGTGCGAGGTCTGCGCCGTTTGCCTGATGTCACGTCCGCGCACGATCTGGCAGCCGCGCTCGATGCGCTGGCCCAAGCAATGGACTACAGTGTTGTGCCGTTCGACGCGAGTGACGACGGACAATCCGACGCCATCGCGCTCGCGCAGCTGTTGGGTCTGGATGAAGAAATCGCCACTGAAGCAAAGGAAACCACATGGACCCGCTGATTATCACCGTTGCGCCCGTCGGCGCAGAAGTTATGCCGGATCAAACCCCGCATCTGGCCGTCACGCCGCGCGCGCTTGGAGAAGTCGCTCGGAAAGTACAAGACGCGGGCGCTTCCATGATTCACGTGCACTGCCGCAATGATGACGGCAGCAACACGCACGAAATCTCACGGTTCCGCGCAGCGTACGAGGAAGTTCGCGCAAACAGCGATCTCATCGTGCAATTTTCAACCGGCGGTGCGATCGGGATGTCGCCGGAAGAACGTGCAGCCGTCTTGCAACTGCGCCCGGAAGTCGCGACGCTCACCTGCGGCAGCGTCAATTTCGGCGACGAAATCTTCGAGAACAGCTTTCCAATCATGCGCGGCATCTTGCGCGCAATGCACGAGTACGGCGTCATGCCCGAGCTCGAGATTTTCGACAAAGGGCATCTCTCGAACGCGCGGCGCTTGGAACGCGAAGGCCTGCTCACGTTTCCGCAGCACGTCGATTTGGTGCTTGGCGTTCCCGGTGGTCTGGACGCGAGCGTACAGAATCTGTGCGATCTCGTCGACGATTTGCCGGCGGGATGCACCTGGTCGGTGGCCGGCATCGGCCGCATGCAACTGCCGATGGCCGTGGCCGCGATGGCGATGGGCGGGCACGTCCGCGTCGGCCTGGAAGACAATATCTGGTATTCTAAGGGGCGCCTTGCTAGAAACGAGGAGCTCGTTGCGCGCGTGGTGCGGATTGCCCACGAACTCGGCCGCGAGGTTGCCACGCCCGCCCAAGCACGGCAAATTCTGGGCTTAAGCGGCAAGGAGAACCGTGCCGTCCCCGTAAACTAGCGCGGGTTTCATGTTCAACTACGTCGTGCGCCGCACGTTGCAGGCCATCCCGCTCCTCATCGTCATCTCGTTCATTTTGTTCGTGATCCTGCACTCTGCGCCCGGCGGCGGCCTTGGTCCGTACTTACAGAATCCGCACATCACGGCTGCGGATATCGAGCGTCTAAAACATAACCTGGGCTACGATAAACCGCTCCCCGTGCAGTACGTGTTGTGGCTCGGCCACATCATCACGGGCGACTTCGGATACTCGACGAGCAACTCCGAACCCGTCTTCAACGCGATCGTGGAACGGCTGCCCGCAACGCTGGAATTGATGATCAGTTCGTTCATCTTGGCGTTCATCGTCGGCGTCGCGGCGGGACTGTTCGCAGCGATCAAGCCGTACACGGTGTGGGATTACTTCATCACGACGTTTGCCTTCTTTGGACAATCCATGCCGGTGTTCTGGTTCGCCCTAATGATGCAGCTGGCGTTCGCAGTGCACGGTATTCCGCTGCCCGGAGGATGGCTGATCCAATTACCATCCGCGGGCATTTCCAGCGGTGACACGTTTGATTTCGGCGATCGCGTCTCGCATTTGATCTTGCCGTGTATCGTGCTTGCGCTCTTGCAAATCGCGCTTTACAGCCGTTTCATGCGCAGTTCGATGCTTGAGGTCATCAAAACGGATTACATCCGCACGGCGTGGGCGAAAGGGTTGAACTTTCGCACCGTGCTCTTTAAGCACGGTTTGAAAAACGCGCTCATTCCGCTGGTAACCGTGACGGCGCTCACGCTGCCGGGATTGTTCGGCGGTGCGATTCTGACTGAAACGATCTTCGCCTGGCCGGGCGAAGGACGGCTGTTTTTCAACGCCCTCGGACAGCAAGACATCTCGCTGCTCATGGGATACCTGATCTTCAACGCATTTTTGGTAGTGTTTGCGAATCTTTTGGCGGACGTGTGCTACGCGCTGCTTGACCCGCGAGTGAAATACGACTAATGGCGCTCTCCGCACCGATCGATCAACCCGCCGTTGCCGACGACACGTTCGTCTACAGTAAGAACACTGTTTGGAAGCGCTTCCGAAAGCATAAGCTCGCCATGGCGGGCGCTATCGTGCTCTTGTGTCTGGTCCTCGTGGCGGTTCTGGCGCCGTTCATCACGCCGACGGATCCGAACGCAATCGACAACGTGAACTGGCAGGGCAATCCGCTTCCGCCATGCTTCCAAGACGCACATCTGTGTGGACATCACTCGCTCGGCACCGATGAAAACGGGCGCGATTTGCTTGCGCGTCTGATCTTTGGTGCGCGGATCTCGCTTACGGTCGGTGTCGCTGCGGTGATCATCGAACTGATTCTCGGAACGATCTTGGGTGCGACCGCCGGTTATTTCCGCAGCGTCCCAGTGACCTTTGAATCGCGCATGCCGCTGTGGGTTTTAATCGTGGGCGGCATCGTTGGAGCGGTGATCGGCTTTTGGATCGGCACGGTGATCCCGTGGCCGAAGAACATGGCGGTGGTGCGGGATATGGTCACGTTCTTGTTGATGTGTGCCGGCGTGGCTGCGGCAATCCCGGTGCTGCGACGGGTGGGACCGGAAGAACGCACGGTTCGTACCACGGTGCCCGTCGATTACACGATCATGCGCATCACGGACGTGTTTCTATCGATTCCGCTGCTTCCGTTGATGCTCACGTTGACCGGTATCGTTGCGGCGGCTTCCTCAAGAGCGTCGCTCGACTTCAAGACCATCGTACTGATCATCGGTCTGCTCTCGTGGCCGGGTGTGGCGCGTCTTGTGCGCGCGACGTACCTTTCGCTGCGCGAGCGTGAGTACACCGAGGCGGCGCGCGCGGTCGGCAACCGCGACATGCGCATCATCTTCCGTCACCTCTTGCCGAACGCCATGGCGCCGCTCACGGTGCAAGCGACGCTCGACGTGGCGAACGTTATCGTGCTGGAATCGGCGCTCTCGTTCTTGGGCTTCGGCATCCAGCCGCCGACGGCGTCCTGGGGCAACATGCTCGCGAACGCCGAAAGCAACCTCGAGACGGCGTGGTGGGCGGCGGTGTTCCCCGGCCTGTGCATCCTCATCACCGTGCTTGCCATCAACTACATCGGCGACGGCCTGCGCGACGCGCTCGACCCGAATATGAGGTAGGCGCCCTCAAGGCGGCTTGACGCCGCACCGTTGAGGCCTTAAACTCTCTCCTTGTCCTCATGCGCGAGTGGCGGAATTGGTAGACGCACTAGCTTGAGGTGCTAGCGCCCGCAAGGGCGTGCTGGTTCGAGTCCAGTCTTGCGCAGTAAATCTTTAGGAAGCGCGGTCATCTTTATAAGAGGCCGCGCGTTCGTGTTGCGCTTGGCGGCCTTCGAGCTCAGTCGGACTTGCCGGCGGGTGGGCGTGAAACTTCGGCCGACAAAATACCGTAGGTAAGGAAAATAACCGCCCCAAGGGAGCCTGTTTCGACCGTGTGGTTAACTCGTTTTGCTATCAGTCGGCCCGTCATCGTTTTGCTCGCAACGGTCGGGCTCATGGTCTTCGGGCTAGCGTCGTATTTCTCGCTCGGACGCAACCTGTTCCCGAACGTGGAATTTCCGGCCGTGTTCATTTCGGCGGGCTACCCCGGCGCGTCGCCTTCGGAGATGGAGCGACTGATCGTCAAGCCGATTGAAGACCAGCTTAATGGGATGCAAAATCTCAAGCAGATCAATGCCACGGCGCAGGAAGGCTTCGCTACGGTGTTCGTTCAGTTTCAACTCGGGACGAACTTAGACACAGCCGCAAACGACGCGCAGCAGCGCGTGCAGACGGCGCGGGCTTTCATGCCTAGCGACTTGGATCCGCCGATCGTAGAGCGGCAAAACCAATCATCCGAGCCGATCGTCATTGAGGCGCTGCGTTCGAATCAGATGACTGGACCGGAGCTAGGCGATCTTGTTAACGATCGAATCGTTTCGGAAATCAAAGCGATCCCCGGCGTGCAAAACGTTGGCGTGAACGGTCAGCCGTCACGCGAGTTCCACGTGCTCCCGGAGCAACAGCGGCTGCTTGCCGCCGGCTACACTCTCAACGACTTATTGAATTCAATCGCGAATAACAATTTTGACCTTCCGGGCGGCCGCGTCGACACACCAACGTCGGAAACCAGCGTCTCGGTGCGAGCCGACGTCAACAGCGCGCAGGATATCGCAAACATTCCGCTGTTCAACCAACAGCAGATGCTCACGCCGGGCGCGAACCCGCTGCACATAGGCGATCTAGCCACCGTTGAAGATAGTCACGTCGAGCAGCGCGCCGTTTCGCACTTTGACGGTACACCGGCTGTGTATCTCGATATTCAGCGTGAAACAACTTCGGACACCGTGAAGACGACCGTTGCGGTTCGTGAGGGTCTGAAAAAGATCGCCGCAGAGTATCCGCGGATCCACTTCCAAGAAATCGAAGCTTCAGCCGACTACACAGAAGCGTCGATCAACGGCGTGCTCCAAAGCCTTTTCGAGGGCATCGTTCTAACGGCATTGGTCATGCTGCTGTTCTTGCATGCGTGGCGTAACGCTGTCGTGGTCATGGTCGCCATTCCGACGTCTCTACTGGCCACATTCATTATGATGCGAGCGCTAGGATTCACCGTCGACATCATCTCTATGATGGGCCTCGGTCTGACGATCGGTATTCTGGTTGACGACTCGATCGTCGTGCTCGAAAATATTACGCGGCATCGAGATATGGGTGAGGAGCCGACGAACGCGGCGATCAACGGCCGTACTGAAATCGGCAACGCCGCTATTGCGATTACTCTGGTTGACGTTATTGTTTTTACGCCTATCGCGTTTATGTCCGGTATCGTCGGCGAGTTCATGCGCGAGTTCGGCCTCGTCATCGTCGTTGCAACGTTGTTTTCACTGATCGTGTCGTTTACGCTCACGCCGCTGCTCGCCGCGCGCTGGTCCGTCCGGCGCCGCAGCACGGCTCCGCCACGGTATCTAGCATGGTTTCAACGAGGCTTCGACGCGCTTCAAAACTGGTACTCGCATCGCGCATTGCCACTCGCGCTTCACCACGGTTACCTCGTGGGATTCACGTGTTCGCTGCTCGTCGTGGATGCGTTGACGCTACCGGTCAGCCCGCAAGCCGCCGTCGCGATGAATCTCGGCATTTTCGCAGTGATGCTCGTTGTATCGTTAGTCGCGCTCGCGCTTTCAATTCCACTGCGCGGCATGCGAGAGCGCACTGTTCCTGGGCTTCAAACCGGCCGGTCCGCCGCATGGACGATGACCCGCGACTTCGCACACTGGCTGCGTACGCGTCCCGTTGCGGCCGGACGGTGGTGCGCCCTGTCGCGCACCCGCCTCGGATCGACTGCGGTCGCGCTGTCGATCCCGCTCGTCCTTGCCGCCATTTTCATGGCCCTTCCGAAGATCGGTTTCGAGTTCATCCCGAGCACTCCAACGGGTGTAGTGAACGTGAGCATGCAGTTCCCAGAGGGAGCGCCGCTGGCAAACACGCAGGCAGCGGTGGACCGTCTCGAGCAGCGGTATATGAAAATTGCCCACGTTGAAACGGTACTGTCCACATCCGGTACGATGCCGTCGGGTTACGGTTCGTTGATCGGCGGTAATTACGCAAAACTTACCGTCATTACGTACAAATCCGCGCGCGATGCGCAGGACCAGATCGCTGAAATAATCCGCACTATTTCGCCACCGTTTGCTCCCGGCGCAAAGATTATCGTCTCCGGTGAAAATGGAGGCGGCAGCGGTTCCGCATCCCCGATCTTCTATAACATCATCGGTCCGGACTCGTTGATCAGTTCCGGGGCGAATCGCTTAGCGCAGTTTATCCGCACAATTCCTGGTGCGGTTGACGTCCAGACCAGCGAGCAAACCGCGGCGCCTCGCCTAACCATTCATATCGATCCTGAACGCGCTGCTCTTCTGGGAATCAACCCCGGACAGGCCGCAACTGCGGCTCGGATTGCGCTCGGTGGAGCGGTTGCAACGAAAGTACGTACCGACCTGGGACTGGTCGATGTGCGGCTGCAGCTACCGTACAACGAGCGGAATGACATCGGACAGATCCGGCGGATCAAGATACGCTCCAATTCGGGCGCTTTGGTCGACCTCGGTTCGGTTGCAGATTTTTACTGGGCAAAAGCGCCAACGAAGGTTGACCGGCAAGATCGCCATCGTATTATCTCCGTGACGGCCCAGATCGATCCGAAATCGCATTTGAGCGTCGGTGACGTCATGAACAAAGTCCAGGCGCAGATAAAGAAGGGCTTGCTGCCGTCGGGCGTTTCTACAACAAGTGAAGGCGACACTCAGCTTGCGGGCGACACTGCGAACAGCATGGGTACCGCGCTCTTCACTTCGGCGGTGCTCGTGTATATGTTGATGGTGATCCTGTACGGCTCGTTCTTGGAGCCATTCATCATCATGTTCTCAATACCGGTGGCTATAGTAGGAGCGTTGGCCGGCTTATCCATCCATCATCAGACGCTTAATCTGTTTTCGATGATCGGCATTGTCATGTTGTTCGGTCTCGTGGCCAAGAACGGCATCTTACTTGTCGATTACACGAACACGCTGCACGCGAAACGCGGCATGCCGGTCACCGATGCGCTCCTAACGGCGGCCAAGACGCGTTTCCGTCCGATCATCATGACGACGTGCGCGATGATCTTCGGTATGTTGCCACTCGCGCTGGGGTTGACTGAAGGTGCGCGGTCGCGATCATCCATGGGTACTGTGCTGATCGGCGGCCTTCTCAGCTCGCTAATCCTCACGCTGTTCCTCGTGCCGATGGTGTACAACACGTGGATTGGGTATCTCGCTCGCTTGAATGAGCGCGTCGCGAACCGGCGTGCCATTGCTGCTGAGATGCAACCCGAAACCGTTCCGGCGCACTAAACCGCGCCGCACCCGAAGCCTCTCGAGGGGCTGCGGCACTTGATGTGCGGCCCTTCCTTTGTCGCTCGCCTGAGTAAACCGAGCAAGCGGTTCATTCTATGCTGCATGGCGAGTGGGTAAGCAGTCTCTTGGAGCTTTTAATGTTTTTGTACTCGGAGGAACTAAGAGACTGATGAATTTCTTCAAACGCGCGGCCGCGGCCGCGCCCGCGGTAGTGCTTGCGGCTGCTGCGATTGGCGCGCCCGCGATGGCCGCAAATGTCAATGTTATTGTGAACGGGCGCGCGATGAACTTCGATCAACCGCCCGTAATGCGCGCGGGCCGCGTGTTCGTACCTATGCGCGCGATCTTCGAACGTCTTGGCGCAACGGTCGTGTACGCGAATGGCGTAATCAACGCGACCGGCAACGGACGCAGAGTGCACCTCGCGATTGGTTCGACGCAAGCAAGTGTCAACGGCAACGGCTTGGCGATGGACGTTGCTCCGTTCACCATCGCCGGCCGTACCGAAGTCCCGCTGCGCTTTGTCGCGCAGGCACTCGGTGCGGGCGTTCAGTGGGATGCGAACACGTCAACCGTTTATATTAATGCGGGAGGCGGCGGCAACGCTCCGCCACCGAGCACGCCTTCGGCGAATGCATCGTTCCACTTTACCAGCACGACGCCGGGAAACGGCGCCACGGTAAACACGACGCATCCGCTCGTTCGCGCCTCGTTCAGCGAAGCGGTGAATCGCGACTCTCTCAAAGTCATGGTGGATGCGCACGACGTCACGAGCGATGTCTACGCGAATCCTTCGGGCTTTGAGGTCACGCCCAGCTTCGAACTCGCCCCCGGAACGCATAAAGTAACGGCGAGCGGTACGACCGTTGCAGGTGCGAGCTTCAGCACCAGCTTCTCGTTCACAACCAGTGCCGGTGCGACGCCCAATAGCGTTAGCGCGATCAATCCGGTGGCCGGCGCGAAGGTGAACGGTAACTTCACGCTTCGCGGTCATACGCTGCCCAATTCGAAAGTGCACATCGTTGCCGCCGGTAGCAGCAGCGCACTTGGTGGGCTCTTGCAAATCGGTACGGGCACATTCCAAACCGACGTGACGGCAGATGCTAATGGAAACTTCAGCGCACCGATTGCGGTGAACGCCATACCGGGCGGCAACGTGACGGTGATCATCACGTCGACCTCACCCAGCGGCGCGTCGATCGAACGCCGCGTAGTGTACTCCACCTAACAGGCGACTAAGCCGCAGAGCGTGACAAGAAAGCGGCGCCGGGAAACCGGCGCCGCTTTCGCGAACGCGCTCGCCTTCATGATCGGCGACGATACTTCGCACCGTCCGTTCGCGCTGCCGGGTTCGCGGCCGCGTTATGGTCCTGACAAACTGGTCGACGTATTGCACATCGATCTGGATGTGCGGCCCGACATCGAGAACAGTTCGCTCAGCGGCGTTTGCACGACGACGGTGCGCGCGTTTGACGAACCGGTGCCGGCGCTGGTGCTCGATGCCGTAGACCTGCGCATCGAGCGCGTGCAGCGCGACGGTAAACTGCTCGAATTCTCAAACGGTGACCGTAAACTGCGCATTGTGTTCGACCCGGCCATCGCACCCGGCGAAGAAGCGTCGTTTTCTATCGCGTACTGCGTGCACAAGCCGCGCCACGGGTTGTTCTTCGTGCACCCGACGGGCGCGTACCCTCACCGCACGGCGCATGTGTGGTCCCAGAGCCAAGACGAGAACGCGCGTTACTGGTTTCCGTGTCTGGACTATCCGCACGAGAAGCAAACGACCTCGGCGACGATCGTCGTGCCGAAAGGTGCGTTTGCGCTCTCGAACGGTGCACTCGTCGAGCGGAAAGACGACGGCGCCACGACGACATTCCGTTACGAACAGCGCATTCCGCACTCGACGTACTTGGTGACGTTGGTCGCCGGTCCGTTTGAAGAAGTTCAGCAAGCCGAAAATATCTTCTATTACGTGCTGCCCGGACGCAAAGCTGATGGAGAGCGCGCCTTCGGCAAAACGCCCGATATGGTGCGCGTGTTCGAAGAACGTCTCGGCGTGCGCTACCCGTACGA
>CAZERJ010000071.1:0-15955 GCA_964514445.1 uncultured bacterium
GTCTACGCCACGCCCCTCGAGAATTTCCGTCCACTCAGCGCGTGAGACGACGTCGCGTGAAGCAAGCTCACCTTTGTTCGGCGCATACCTGAACATGAAGCGCTCGCCCTCGCTGTTGAGCAAATAGGCGCCTTCACCGCGCGCGGCTTCGGAAAGCAGCACGCCGTTTTCTTTCAGTGAGGTCGGGTGGAACTGAACGAACTCCATGTCCATGATCGGAATGCCGGCGCGGAACGCAATGCCTAGGCCGTCCGCGGTAGAGGCGTAACCGTTGGTTGTCTTGGCATACATGCGGCCGCAGCCGCCGGTTGCGAAGATCGTCGCCTTGGCATTGATCAGTTCGAGTTCGCCGTTGCGCATATTGTACGCGACGACGCCGGTGCCGATGCCGTCTTCAACGCAAAGCGCGGTACAGAAATACTCTTCGTACACCTTGACGTTGAAGCGTTCGAGCTGTTCCCACAGCGTGTGCAGGATGACCAGGCCGGTAACGTCGGCCGAATAACATGTACGTGGCGATCCGGCGCCACCGAACGGGCGCTGTGCGATGCGGCCGTCGGGCAAGCGGGAGAAGATGCAGCCACGGTGCTCGAGCCAGATGATCTCGCGGGGCGCGTCGGCGCACATCGCCTCGATGCAATCTTGATCGCCCAGGTAATCCGAGCCTTTAGCCGTGTCGAAGGCGTGCGCTTCGGGCGAATCGTCTTCGCGGTTGCCCAAGGCGGCGTTGATACCGCCTTGTGCGGCGCCGGAGTGGCTGCGGACGGGGTGCATCTTAGAGACGATGGCTACGTCGGCGCCGCGCTCGGCCGCTTCAACGGCGGCGCGCATACCGGCTAAGCCGCCGCCGATGACGACGACGTCATGCTTGATCATTCTCTCTTTATACTACTCCGGGTTAAGGGTCCCCATGACCTTAGTGGCACGCTTGCACGTGCCACGAGTGGGCTTAAACCGGTTCTTCTTCGGGCGGAAGAACGTCGAATGCGGACTCGGGGAACTGCGCCGGAGCACTACCGCCGCGCTTGTAGAACCGATAGCGGTTCTTACCCGCTTGTTTGGCGTGGTATAGCGCTTCGTCGGCGGCAAAAAACAGCGTTTGACCGTCGGTGCCGTCCATCGGAAACATCGCAACGCCAATCGACGACTGCAAACCGTTACGGCGTAGCGATGAAAGAATGCGTTCAACGCCGCGGCGCGCAGCATCGCGATCGGTTTTCGCCATGACGACAACGAATTCGTCACCGGCATAGCGCGCGACGATATCTCCTTTACGCGCGGCTTTTTTCAGCACGTTGGCGAAGCGCTTGAGCGCTAAGTCACCCAGGCTGTGTCCGCCCGAGTCGTTGATCTTTTTGAGATCGTCGAGATCCAAAATGACGAACGCGAACGGCGTGTCGTACCGTTCCGAAGTATGCAGTTCGCGGTGGAGCATCTCGTTGAGCGCGCGCCGGTTTGCAATACCGGTCAGCGAATCGGTCAGCGCAAGCCGCTGCGTTTCTTCAAGCAAACGGCGCGTTTCTTCGTACAGACGGGCGTTTTCAACCGCAATGGCGGCCTGGGCGGCAAAGTCTAGCAGCACGCGCAGTTGGTTTTCGGTGACTTCGGCTTGCGGCGGGTTATCCACATACAGCATGCCGCGAACGACGTCGCGTGCGAGCAGCGGCGCGATGCAGTACGCGCCGGTAGTGTCGCGCAGCGGTTTATCGTGATCCTGATCGGATCCGAAGGCGATTTGAAGTTGTCCGCGTGCGACGTCGTACAGTGTGGAGTTCGGCAGATAGTCGAAGGCTTCGGCCGAATGCAGGACCGTGCCCATCGCGTCGCCTTCCAGCCGGCGGATGATGGTGCCGTGTTCGTCGACGTCGAAGAGGATGACGCGGCCGAATCTTAACGCCTCGCAGACGCCGCGCAGCACCATAGAAAGGATATCGTTGATATCCAGTGTCGAATTGATCGTGGAGAAGACTTGTTGCAGAACAAACAACTCGGCATTTTGCTGCGCATATTCATCGCGCTCGGCTTCGAGCATGGCGACGCGCGAGCGAAGTCTCTCGATCTCAGAGAGAAGCCCGGGCTTGTCTAAGTCCTCTAAATCCGCTGTGGCATGCGGGGACAGGTTGGGACCCACGTTTACTGTAACGGTTTATCCGGTGTTTTCTTTAGTGGTAGGGGTCGAGCGCGTCCGGTGAGTTCGTTTGTTCATCTTCATGTTCACAGTGAATATTCGCTGCTCGACGGCGCGTGCCGCGTCGACGGCTTGTGTAAGCGATCCGCCGAACAGGGCAGCCCGGCCGTCGCGCTGACCGACCACGGCGTCATGTACGGCGCCATGGAGTTCTACTACGTGGCCCGGGACTTTAAACTCACGCCGATCATTGGCTGCGAGGCCTACATTGCGCCGCGCGGCCGGTTCGACCGTACCGTCCGCGACGAAGCCCACGTGACGCTCCTGGCGGCCGACCACACCGGCTACCGTAACTTGGCGGCCCTGATTTCCAAGGGGTTTCTCGAAGGCTACTATTACAAGCCCCGCATCGACATGGATTTGCTGGCCGAGCACAACGCCGGCCTC
Organism: uncultured bacterium; assembly: GCA_964514445.1. Taxonomy (GTDB): domain Bacteria; phylum Vulcanimicrobiota; class Vulcanimicrobiia; order Vulcanimicrobiales; family Vulcanimicrobiaceae; genus DASSRQ01. Next base: position 2,576 of record CAZERJ010000071.1, read on the forward strand.
ATCGTTCTTTCGGGATGCATGTCGGGGCTTGTGGCGGCACCGCTGCTCAAAAACGAGTATGAAAAGGCACGCGACGCCGCGATAAGCTTCCGTCAAATTTTCGGCGACCGGTTTTACATTGAAGTGATGCGTCACGGCATGCCCGAGGAAGAAGTCGTCAACAGCGGCTTGGTGAAGGTGGCGCGCGAGCTCAACATTCCGCTCGTCGCCACCAACGATTCGCATTACTTGGAACAGCGTGATGCCAGCGCGCACGACGTGCTGCTGTGCATCGGAACGGGCAAAACCGTCTCCGACACGAGCCGCATGAAATTTTACTCCGATCAGTTTTATGTAAAAAGTGACGCGGAGATGCGCGAGCTGTGGGCCGACTTACCTGAAGCGTGCGACAACACGCTGGAGATCGCGAAGCGCATCGACATTCGCATCCCGGAAAAGATCTATCATCTGCCCGCGTATCCCGTACCGCGGAACGGCAGCAAAGAGCGCACCGACAGCGAGTACTTGCGCGAAGTGTGCGAAGCGGGTTTGATCGAGCGCTATGGCGCGGAGCGCGCCGCAAACGACACCGCGCTGCGCGAGCGGTTCGAGTACGAGCTCGATGTTATCCTCAAGATGGGATTTGCGTCGTACTTCCTTATCGTCTGGGACTTCATCAAGTACGCAAAGGACAACGACATTCCGGTGGGTCCGGGACGCGGTTCGGCGGTCGGTTCCGTGGTTTCGTATTGCTTGAAGATCACCGATTTGGATCCGCTCAAGTATAATCTGCTGTTCGAACGGTTCTTGAACCCGGAACGCATCTCGATGCCCGATATCGATACGGACTTCTGCGTCGAGCGCCGTGATGAAGTGATCAGGTACGTTACGGAAAAATACGGTGCCGATCGCGTTGCACAGATCGTTACGTTCGGCACGATGGCTGCGCGCGCGGCAGTGCGTGACGCGGGGCGTGCGCTGGGCATTCCGTTGCCGGATGTCGATCGTGTCGCAAAGATGATACCCTCCGGGCCGACGGGCCTTTCCATTGGACAGGCCGTCGAACAGATTCCCGAGTTGAAAGCGCTGTACAGTGCATCACCGGAAATTCGCCGGTTGCTCGACACGGCGAAAGCGATCGAAGGCCTTGCGCGCAACGCCGGCACGCACGCCGCCGGTGTCGTCATTTCGCCCGGACCGCTCATGGAATACGCACCGCTTGCCAAGAGCGATACCGGCGTCAATACGCAGTACGACATGGTGTGGGCCGAAAAGATTGGCTTGCTGAAGATGGACTTCTTGGGCCTGCGCAACCTGACGGTCATGAAGAACGCGGTGGACGAGATTCGGCGCACCGTCGATCCGGATTTCGATCTTGCCAAAATTCCCGACGACGATCAGCGCACGTACGAGATGCTCTCGCGCGGCGAAACGATGGGCGTCTTCCAATTAGAATCGGAAGGTATGGTGCGCGTCTGCACCGAGCTGCGCCCGTCGGATTTCAACGACATCATCGCGCTCGTCGCATTGTATCGTCCCGGCCCGATGGACTGGATTCCGCAGTACATTAATGTCAAGCATGGGCGTCAAAAACCGGCGTATCTGCATCCGAAGCTGGAGTCGTTACTCTCTGAAACGTACTCCGTGGCCTGCTATCAAGAACAAATCATGCAAATGGCACGCGAGCTCGCCGGTTTTTCCATGGGACAAGCTGACGAGCTGCGCAAAGTCATGGGCAAAAAGCAGAAGGAAAAAATCCCGGTTTACCGCGAGAAATTCATCAACGGCTGCAAAGAGCACAGCGGAATTGATGAAGCGCTCGGCGCAAAGATCTTCGAATTCATCGAGCCGTTCGCGGGTTACGGCTTCAACAAGTCGCACGCGGCTGCATACGGATGGGTCGCATATCAAACGGCGTATCTGAAAGCCAATCATCCCTTGCCGTACCTGACGGCGCTGATGAGCTCGGTGCGCGACAAGACGGATAAGCTCGTCGAGTACATCGACGAAGCCAAGAAAGTCGGCATTCCGGTGTTGCCGCCTGATGTCAACGCATCCCTCGTCGATTTTGCGGTCGTAGGCGATTCGATTCGCTTTGGCCTTTCCGCAATCAAAGGCGTCGGCGAAGGCGCCGTGCGCAGCATAATCGACGCGCGCGACACAGATGGACAGTTTAAAGATCTCTTCGATCTGGCAAAGCGGGTCGACGGCAAACAGGTGAACCGCCGCGTGCTCGAAGCGCTGATCAAATGCGGCGCGCTCGATGGCCTTCCCGGAAACCGCGCGCAAAAACTTGCGGCGCTCGATTTAGCCATGGATATCGCTGCCGCGGAAAACCGCGACGCGGAACTCGGGCAAGTCTCGCTGTTCGGCGACGTGCCGCACGTTGCGGCTGAACTCTCGCCGTCGCTCCCGGTGTTGCCGCCGCCGACGACAATGCAAGCACTCCAGTGGGAGAAAGAAACGCTCGGCATTTTCGTCTCCGGCCATCCGCTAGCGGATGTGGCAGATGCGCTCGCGCGCACGGGCGCCACGCCGATCAAGGACCTGCGCTCACGCGAAGACGACAGCTTCGTCACGGTCGCGGGCATGGTTACCGGCGTGCGCCGCACGCTTACGAAAGCGGGACAGCAGATCCTTATCGCGACGGTTGAGGACACGAGCGGATCGTGTGAAGTCGTCGTGTTCGCAAAGCTGTATCCGCAAGTGCAAGGCATGTTCGAGCAAGACAAGATTCTGGTCGTTAAAGGACGCGTGCGGATGCGAGAGCGCCCTGGCGCCAAACAAGGCGAAGAAGGGCCGGTCGACGTCACGGTGAGCGTCAACGAAGTCACGCCGTTCGAGCGGCCGTCGCGTTCCTCGACACCTGCAGGCTGGCACGTTATCGTGAACACGCGCGAGCAGATCGATCGGCTTGCCGCAATTTTGGAAGAGTGGCCGGGAACCGTTCCGGTGATGGCCCGCATTGGCGAGCGCACGCAGCGGCTCTCGCGCGGCGTTGCGCCGGACTGGCGAATTAAGTTGGAACTCGAGCGTCTCTTCGGCGCGTCAAACGTGTCCGAAGGTTTGCCGCACTAGTGAAAAGGACGGTGGCCGTCGCGTGAGACTGCCGGCCGGCGTTCGCGATTGGCTGCCGCAAGAATACGCGTACCGCCGCGACATCGAAGAGACGATACGCCGCGTGTTTGCAACGTGGTCGTACTCGGAAGTGCTCACCCCGACGTTCGAAAGCGAAGAAGCGTTACTGCGCGGTCTGGGCGAGAAGCTTTTGCAGCAGACATTCCGGTTCACCGATCCGCTTGGCGCCTCGCTCGCACTGCGAACCGAGATGACGACACCGATTGCGCGCCTGGTCTCTGCACGTCTTCGCACGGCAACGCTGCCACTGCGTCTGTCATATATCGCCAGCGCCTACCGGTATGAAGAACCGCAGCTCGGCCGCATGCGTGAGTTCACGCAAGCAGGCGCCGAGCTTATCGGAGCTTCGGGCGTCGATGCGGAAGCCGAAACGCTGCTCATGGCAATTGAAACGCTCGACGCCGTCGGTTTGCCCGATGCGCGGTTCGACATCAACAGCGCAGCTCTGGTCGATGGTGTGTTGGCCTCGTTCGGCCTTAGCGGTTATGCGATGCTGGCGATGAAGAAAAACATTGCTGCGCGCAATGTAGTAGCGATCGATAACGAGCAACTGCGAGAACTCACGATGATGCGCGGGCGCAAACCGCTGCTCGATGCGTTGCGGCCCATGTGCGCGACGCCACAGTCGAAGCAAGCGCTTGAGGAATTGGCGACGATTCTCTCACGCGCCGAAACGCTCGGATACGGCGATCGCATTTGTGTCGATTTCGCGCTGCTTCGCGATCTCGAGTACTACACGGGCTTTGTATTCGAGGGATACATCAGCGATCTCGGTTTTTCACTTTGCGGCGGCGGACGCTATGATTCGCTGCTGCCGCGATTCGGGTATGACGTTCCGGCGGTGGGCTGGATGGTTGGCCTTGAACGCATTCTGCTCGCGCTGGAACGCCGCCGCGAGGACGAGCGTCCGAAGCACGAGGTCGACGTGCTCGTGAGCGGCTCAGATGAGCTTGCAGCGCGCGAACGCGCTCGCGGCCTGAGCGTACGCGTCGACGTGCGCGGATTGGATCGCCAAGCGCTGCTGGACTATGCACAGCACAAACGCATTCCTCGCGTGCTTATCGCGAGCGGCGAGGCGTTCGAAGAGATCACGCTTTGAGCGATCGGTTGACCATCGCGCTGCCGAAAGGCGCGCTGTACGAACCCGCGGTGGAGCAACTGCGCATAGCGGGGATTGAAGTTCCTCCCGATACCGGCCGGCGCCTGACGCTCGAGAGCGCTGACGGCAGCGCGGAAATTCTCTTGCTGCGCCCTACCGACGTCCCGGCGTATGTTGAATTCGGCGCGGCGGATTGCGGTATCGTCGGCAAAGATGTGCTTTGGGAAACGGATCGATCGGTGAGTGAAATCGCCGATTTGCGCTTCGGCGCGTGCCGCCTGGTTGTGGCGGCGCGCCGCATCGACGGTTATCATACCGGGGTGCGCTATCCGACGTTCTTGCGCGTTGCGACAAAGTTCAAACGTTCGGCGCGCACGTATTTCGCCGAACGCGAGCTCCCGTGCGAAATCATCACGCTGCACGGCTCGGTCGAATTGGCGCCGCTGGTTGGATTGTCGGATGTCATCGTCGACTTGGTGGCAACGGGAAACACGCTGCGCGAGCACGACATGGTCGTGGTGGATGAAATTGGCACCTCGACCGCGCGTTTCGTCGTCAATCCCGTGCGTTTCCGGGCAAAGTACGAGCTGCTGCGCGATCTCGTCGACCGGTTAGCACGCGTGCCGGCCTGATGCTTTCGATCCAGAACGCTGTAGATGCGTCGACGCTTGCCGCGATTCGTCCAACAGGCTGGGACGCTCCGCAATCCGTACGAAGCGGTGTGGCAGATATTTTGCGCACGGTACGCGAGCGCGGTGACGAGGCGCTCGTAGAGTACACACGGCGCTTTGATTTCGAGAAGTTCAGCCAGAGCGACATTCGCGTAAAGGTGCCGCCTCTCGATCGAACGCGCGCTGAACTACCCGGCGATGTTGCGCGTGCACTGGAGATTGGTGCGCACAGGATCGGTGATTTTCACGCACGCCAACTGCCGCACGATTTGGAATACACCGCAGCGGACGGAACGTACTACGCTTTCAAATATCAGCCGTTACGCGCCATTGGCGCATATGTGCCGGGTGGAACAGCAGTGTTACCGTCATCGGTCCTTATGAACGTGATTCCCGCGAAAGTTGCCGGCGTCGCGCGCGTAGCGGTCTTTACACCCCCGGGACGCGATGGAAGCATTGCCTCTGCCATCTTGTTTGCGTGCGCGCTTTGCGGCGTTGATGAAGTGTATGCATGCGGAGGCGCACAAGCGATTGCGGCTGGTGCATATGGAACAGCGAGCGTTGCGCGCGTAGATAAGATCGTCGGCCCGGGCAATATCTGGGTAACCGAAGCTAAACGCCAGGTGTTCGGGACCTGCGGGATCGATGGACTGGCCGGTCCGTCTGAAGTCCTTGTCGTTACGGACGCTACCGCATCTGCAGAGAACGCCGTTGCAGAGCTGCTGGCGCAAGCCGAGCACGATCCGCTCGCGCGCGTGGCGATCGTCGCACCGTCCGCCGAGTTCTTGCAGCAGTGCGCGCAGCATCTTGCGGAGTATCGCGCGGAGCGTGGCGCCATCGTCGAGCGCGTGCTTCAGCGCGGCGCAACGTTGATTCTTGCGAGCACGCGCGAGCAGACGCTGCAGGTGATCGAAGCATTTGCGCCCGAGCACCTTGCGCTACTCGTAGAAGATCCGCGCTCATGGATTGACGATATACGCAACGCCGGTGCGATCTTTTGCGGAGCGCAAACGCCGGTTGCGTGGGGCGACTATATTGCCGGAACGAATCACGTGTTGCCCACGGCAGGCGCGGCGCGGTTCTCATCGGGCCTGCGCACCGCGGATTTTCTGCGATCGTTCAGCGTGCTGGAAAACAGCACGGTGCGAGCACGCGAAGATGCACCGCTCGTTGCGGCGATCGCACGGTACGAGGGACTCCCGCAACATGCCCTCACAGCGGAACGCGTAACGTGAGCCGCTACCGTCTGGTTGCGTTCGATCTCGATGGGACGCTCGTCGGGAAATCACTGGAGATCCGCCCGCGGGTGCTGCAAGCGATCGCCGACATGCGCGAGCGCGGCATTCGCGGGTGCGTTGTGACGGGACGCATGTATCGCGCAGCGTTGCCATTCGTGCGCGCCATGCGCTTTACGGCGCCGGTGATTTGCTATCAAGGCGCAGCGGTGATCGATTGCGAGACGGATGAAGTGCTTCAAGACGTGCCGTTGCCGAACCCCGAAGCACTGGCCGTTGAAGCGTACGCGCGCGACGCGGGCCTGCACGTGCAGCTGTATGCCAACGACCGCTACTACTGCGAGTCACTCAACCCGTATGTCGAATTATACGCAAAAATCTCCGGCGTCGAGCCCGTCATCGTGCCCTCGCTTCGCCGCCAGTTCGAAACGTGGGGCGCGACGAAGGCGTGCATCATCGCGGACCCCGAGGTGATCCTCGAACATTTGTCACGCGTTCAGACGCTCTTGGGCGATCGCGCGTACGTCACGCGCAGCATCGCATACTTTTTAGAAGTGATGAACGCGCGAGTGAATAAAGGACGCTCGCTTCAAGTTGTTGCCGATCATCTCAATATCCCGATGGAAGACGTTATGGCGATCGGTGATTCGTGGAACGATGCGCCGCTGCTGGAAGCGGCAGGGTTCGGCGTAGCAATGGGCTCGGCGCCCGACGAATTGCGCACGGTCGCAGATGCGGTCGTGTCGGACGTGGAAAATGACGGCGTTGCCGAAGCGCTGGAACGGTACGTCTTCGCGTGAGCAAACGCACACCACGCACCAAACGCAATCCCGCAATTCGCTTACGCGCGTACTGGCTCGTGCTGCTGGTGTTGCTTGCGGGCGTGGGCGCCGGCGCGTACTACGCTGCAACGTGGCCGGGCTTCGATTGCAAAAGTATTCGTGTGGAAGGCAACCACGTCGTGCCTTCGTCCGAAGTCGCCGCGCGCGCGCAGATTTCACCACACGCGAACATTTGGTTGCAAAACATGGGTGCAGCGGCGAACCGGATCGAGGCGATTCCGTATGTGGATCGCGTTTGGATCCATCGGCGCCTGCCCGCCGGCGTGACCATCGAGGTGACCGAACGCAAACCGGCAGCGATCGTGCAGACGCCGCTGCGCCGCGTCATCGTTGATGCCACGCTGCGTGTGCTTGAAGACGCGCCCGCGCAATCCGATTTGCCGGTATTGCTCGCGAACGTGCCGCTGCCGCAAGCGGGTGGAACGATCAAAGCACAACGGGTGCAGCGCTTGCATAACGATCTGCAAGTGCTCACGCAGGCCCACGTGATTGTTACCCGCGTAGAATTCGACCGCTTCGAGGACTTAACCGCGGTTCTGCGCGGCGGTGTGCGGTTGCTGTTGGGTGACGATCAGGACTTGGCGCAGAAGAGCGCCATGGTGGCGCCCATTCTCTCACAGACCGCAGCGCAAGGGCGCCGCGTGGCCGCCGTAGATTTACGGGCGCCGAAGGCGCCCGTAGTGCAATACCGCTAGCTGATTACCCGTGGCAGCCTAGTGCGTGCACTGCTTGACGGCGACCATGCCTTTGAGCAACGACATCATGATCTTGTCGTTGTCCTTACACGCGTCGAACGCCACGTGAGCGCGGTCCGTCGTGAGCTGGGCTTCCATCCCGTTTTCGAGTTTCACCAGGATGTGCTTGTTGTCGATGACCTTCTCGACGACGCCTTTATACGTTCCGTCGGGAATCAGCGACGGATCGACCGTAGCGGCCAACCCGGCGGCCGGGACTGCGAGTGCCGCTAAAATTCCCGCGGCAATAAGCGTTTTACGCACGTTGTCTCCACTAACGAGATGAACAGCTGGCCCGGCACCGTGCGCTCCACCTGTGCCAGGTTTCTGCCTTAAGGGTTGCTTTAAGTTACGATGATAGCGCAAGGGACCCCTGATCTTCCAGCGCTTGACGATCTTTTTTCCGAAGTTGAGGCGCTTGGCCGTTGCTGCCGACTTGGAACTGTGCCACCAGATCCTGCAGGCCGGACGCTTGGTCGAGCACTTCGGACGTCTGACCGGCCACATCCGTAACCGCCGAGGAATTCGCTTGCCCGAGGTCTGTGGTGTGAGCGACGACCTGGCCCAGCGATTCGATGGCGAGCTGCTGCTCCTGGCTGGCCGAAGCCACTTGGCCGGTGCGCTGCTCGATCTCCGAGACACTCTGAAGGATTTGGTTCGAGGTGATGGCCTGTTCGCGCATCGTCGCGGCGGCTTCGTGCGTCATCGCGCCCATCTGCTCGCTGGCCTTGGCCAGTTCTTCCGACGCGCGCGCCTGTTCGGTGGTCGCGACGCTGATTTCGCTGACCAGCTGCGCCATTTCCGTAACACGCGTGCTGATCGTCTCGATCATATCGGTGACCGACCGTGCCGAGACGGCGTTGTTCTGCACGAGGTTATTTGCGCGCGCGGTACGTTCGAGAACCGCGGTCGTGCGGCGCTGAATGTCCGCGACGAGCTGGCCGATTTGCTTGGTCGAACTTGCGGAGTTTTCTGCCAGTTTACGCACTTCATCGGCAACGACGGCGAAGCCGCGGCCATGCTCGCCGGCGCGCGCAGCTTCGATGGCGGCGTTGAGTGCAAGCAAGTTCGTTTGATCTGCAATCGCTTCGATAAGTCCCAGAATCTCGCCGATCTGACGTGAGGCTTGATCCAGGCTCTGCATTTCCGTGACGACGTCGGCGACGGTGTCGCTGATGCTCGACATGCCCTTGGAGAGCTGCGCAACTTCGTTGCGGCCGTCACGTACTTGCTTATCGGTGCTCGTTGATTCCTGACGAACGCGCTCTGCGTTGCCGGCGACTTGCACAATCGATGCGGACATTTCTTGCGTGTTCGCAACGGATTGTTCCACGACGCTCGCAAGATTGAGCAGGTTTTGATCCATTTCTTGGATCGACGCTGTCATCTGCGCAACGGCGCTCGAAATATCGGTAACGCGGCGCGCAACTTGCTCCGCGTTCTCGGCGACTGTTCCGGCAGTGCCGGCAACGTTCACCGAAAGATCCGCAGCCTTCGCCAGCGCGAGCAGTTCTTCGGAAACGCGCGATTCGACTTGACGTGCCGTTTCATTCGTATGTTGGCTCGCGCTCTGCACCGTGAGCACCGCATGTTGAATGGCCGAAACGATTTCCGCAAGACGTTCGCCGAGTTGATCGACGGCCTGTCCTAAGCGCCCGAGCAGATCTTTTCCGTGCCAGCCGACGTGCGCGGTCAGGTCACCGCGGCCCATCGCTTCGAAAACATCCAGCACGCGCTGGAGTCCGCGCTTCATCGCGCGCCGGAACCACAGCATCGCACCGATCGCAATGACCAGCGCCAGGAAGACGCCGCCGATGAGCGTGTTCAGCGCTTGCGTCTTTGCGCTGACGAGCTGGTTGTAACGCGCGTCTGAACTTTTCTTGAGCGCTTCCAAGAGCGCTTGACCGTCGCGGCTTTGCTGCTGGTACGCAGCGTATGAAGCGCCGTGAATCATTTTGAGCGCGTCGGCTTTTTTATTCGTCGCAATGTCGTTGACGGCGGCGATCGCTTCAAAATCGTACATGCTTGAACTGGTCTTGAATTTTTCAACCAGCGGTTTGACCGTCACGTCACGGCTGGTAAGGTCTTCCATATCGCGCGCGTCTTTAGGAAATGCTTCCATTGCGGTTTTCGCGCTGAGGTACGAGGCTTCGGCTTTGCCTTGATCCGGATTCGTTGCAGCGTCCAATGCTGCCGAGCGCAGTTCATCTGCATCGGCGATGACTTTGACGTAAGCCAGCTCACCGCGAATGATGGTGTCATGCAAGACGTGCGCTTGATCCGAGATGCTTTGCATCGAAAACCACGCGGCCGGAAGCAGTGCGATGACGACTACGATAACCGCCGCAAACGAAACAGTAAGCCCGCGTTCTAGACTCGTGCGATTCGAATTCATGTCGCCTTTTATGTCGGCTTACATCCGCGAAAGATTGAGGGGCTAGACCTGCGCCGGCGACGGTTGCTTGCTCTTGCTGCGCGTGAAGAGCGCCGCAGCCGCCGCCGTCACGATGACTGCCGTCTCCCACATCAGCGTTTCGGTCGCGAAGAGCGGGAAGAAAATCGTAAAGTTTAGTGCGGTAACTCGGCGCGCAGCATCCACGCGAAGGACGCCATGCCGCGCCCGGCCACCGTTCGCAACTATTACACAGGTTGCTCGCAAGGAGCGCGTCTGCGCCTACATAATCAACGGATAAACTTTGGGCAGGGCGCAACAAGTTGTAGGGATTCCTCGCCGCTACCCCAATATATAGGGGCTAAGCTTGCTTTTTCAAGGGAGGCAGATGAAGCACGAGACCGTGGCCGGGCTGGACATCGGCACGACCAAGACTTGTGCGGTGGTGGCAGCCGACGGGCCGAACGGCCTTGAGATCATCGGCTACGGCGAGGCGCGCTCCGCGGGCATGCGCAAAGGCGTCGTCACCGACCTCGAGGAGACCATCAAAGCCATCGAGCTCGCCACCGAAAAAGCCGAACGCATGGCCGGCGTCCACATCGAAGACGTCTACGTCGCCATTACCGGCGAGCATATCCGCAGCACGAACAACCGCGCCGTGGTTGCGGTGCAAAATGAAGATCGCGAGGTGAGCATTTCGGATGTGCGGCGCGTCGTCGATGCAAGCAAGATCATCAATCTGCCTGCGGACCGGCAAATCATTCATGCGCTGCCGCGTTATTTCACGGTCGACGGACAAGACGGCGTTGAAGATCCGGTCGGCATGGCGGGTGGCCGGCTTGAAGTCGACACGCACATCATCACCGGCGGATCGACATTCATTACGAATGTTTTGAAGTGCGTGCATCGCGCAGGTTTGGAATCTGCGGGCCTTGTCTTCGAACCGCTCGCAAGCTCTGCGGCAACGCTGCTGCCCGAAGAAAAACAAGTCGGCGTCGTGCTGCTCGATATCGGCGGCGGCACAACGGATATTGCCGTTTACAGCGGCGGATCGGCAATTTACAGCAGCACGATTCCGGTCGGTGGAAATATCATCACGAATGATATTTCGCTCGGCCTGAAAACGACGACCGTTGAAGCCGAACATATCAAACGCGCGTATGGTTCGGGCAATGCCGACGGCGCCGAACAACGCTTTCCCGTTAAAACGCTCGACGGCCGCAGCACAAAAGAAGCGGCCTCAACGCAGCTGCGTCAGATCGTCGTACCTCGAGTGCACGAAATGTTCCGCATGAGCAAAGCCAAGATCATCGAGAACGTCCCGCGCGATCTCGTGCTCGGCGAAGTCGTACTCACGGGCGGCGGCGCGCATTTGCTCGGCATCGAGCCGCTGGCAGAAGAAGTGTTTGGTCTTCCCGTTCGCATCGGCACGCCGGGCAGCATCGCCGGTTTGACCGACGCACTGAAACAACCGGAATACGCGACGGCAATTGGTCTTGTGCTGTTCGGACCGAACGGCGGCCTTGAGAATCACGAGTACATCAAACGCAGCCCAACCGTGCTCGGCAAGATCGGCAAATGGCTGGGCGACTTATGGAACTAGAACTATCATTTTCGGAGGCACCCATGGCTGAAGCAAAACGTTACGTTCCCGAGCATGCAGCAACGATCAAAGTCATCGGTGTTGGCGGCGGCGGATGTAATGCGATTAACCGCATGATCGAAGCGGGATTGTCCGGTGTCGAATTCTATGCCGTGAACTCGGACGTGCAAGCGCTACGGAACGCGCAAACCGAGAACACGGTGCAGATCGGCAGCAATCTTACGCGCGGACTGGGTGCCGGTGCAAACCCGACGCTCGCGCGCGAAGCGGCCGAAGATTCGCGCGAAGATCTCTCGATGATCATCGACGGCGCCGACCTGGTATTCATCACAGCCGGAATGGGCGGCGGCACCGGCACGGGAGCTGCTCCGGTGATCGCCGACATCGCGCGGCAGACCGGTGCGCTGACGATCGCCGTCGTCACCAAACCGTTCTCGTTCGAAGGGCGCAAGCGCATGCAAGTTGCCGAGCACGGCATCACCGAGCTGGAACAAAAGGTCGACACGCTCATCACGATTCCGAACGAGCGGATCATGCAAGTGATCGAAAAACGCACGCCGCTCAACGAAGCGTTCTCGTACGCCGACGACGTGCTGCGCCAAGGGATTCAGGGCATTTCCGACCTCATCACGCAGCCCGGTCTCATCAACCTCGACTTCGCGGACGTCAAGACGATCATGTCCGACGCAGGTTCGGCGATGATGGGCATCGGCGAGGGCAGCGGCGAGCACCGCGCGGCCGACGCAGCGCAAAAGGCGATCGCCTCGCCACTTCTGGAAACGACCATCGAAGGCGCACGCGGCGTGATCTTCAACATCACCGGCGGCCCCGACATGGCGATGTACGAAGTCAACGAAGCCGCTGAGATGATCAGCCGCGCCGTCGATTCGGAAGCGCAGATCATCTTCGGCGCCGCAGTCGACCCGACGATGGCCGGCAAAGTGCGCGTCACCGTTCTCGCGGCAGGCTTCGGCGCGTCGCGCTCCTACGCGCGGCCCGCGGTCGCACGAAACTTCGCCGACACAAAGCTCGACGCCGTGGCTCCGCTGAACATGGACGACATCGAAGTTCCCGCGTTTTTGCGCTATCGCGGATAGAGCGCAAACGCACAGCTAAAAAAGGGCCGGAAGATTAACGTTCCGGCCCTTTTTGTTATCTGAAATAACTTACTCTTAATAAGGGAGCGGTAGCATACTGTCCTATGCGGATTGCTGCCCTCACCTTCACAGCGCTGCTCGCACTTGCGACGGCTCCCGCGCTTGCTGCTTTGGTCGACCCGTCGCTTATTCCGGACGGCGACTACGTCGTGACGGTCGAGAAGATCGTCGACAGCAAGCACGTCATCGTCAAGATGGAGAACGGCGTCGAGTCGAATCTCCCTGCGGCAAAAAGCATGACCTTTGACACGAACTTCAAGGCAAGCAAGGCGAAGATTTTTGTGTACAAAGGCACCGTCATTACGTTCGCCAAGGCGTAACGTTCCACACCGTCTAACCGCCATAGCCCGATGAGGCTATTTTCGGTTGTCCGCGCGTGGGCGGTGGGCGTTTTCCTTGCAGTATGGTGCGCCGGCATCGCAAGCGCCGCACCGATTCATTTGGAACAGCGGCGCCAAGCGGAGTTTTTGAACGAGCTGCACGCGCGCATCAAGCACGTCGTCATCATCATCCAAGAGAACCGCTCGTTC
>CAZERJ010000072.1:0-15839 GCA_964514445.1 uncultured bacterium
GCTGCACGCGCGCATCAAGCACGTCGTCATCATCATCCAAGAGAACCGCTCGTTCGATAATTTCTTCAAAGATTTTCCCGGCGCGGATTCTGTGGACCAAGGCATGTCGCACAACGGGCCGGTACCGCTGCATCCGGTCGATCTGGGATTGCCGGTCGATGTCGATCATCAGCACAAGGCATTCGTACAACAATACGATGGCGGCAAGATGGACGGCTGGGATCAGGTCGACACGCTGCCGCGGCAAGATCCGGATTTTCCGTACGCGTACGTACCGCGCGGGCAGATCGAGCCGTATTGGCAAATGGCGCTCAACTACACGCTGGCCGACAAGATGTTCCAATCGAACACGGGCCCGTCGTTCCCGGCGCATTTATATCTGATCGCCGGGCAGTCCGACTGGCTTGCGAACAATCCCAATCACCTGGAAACGACGCGCTTTGCGTGGGGCTGCGATTCGCCGCTGAACGCAACGGTTTCGCGCATTAACGAAGAAGGCGTTGAAGTTCCCGGCCCGTGGCCGTGCATGAATTTTCCAACGCTGGCCGACACGGCGCTCGCGCAAGGTATTACGTGGCGCTATTATGCACCCGGCTTGGACGATCTGGGAAACATCTGGTCGGCGTTCGATGCGATCAGACACATTCGCTATTCACCGCTTTGGGGCAACGTGATCTCGCCGGAAACGCGCGTGCTGGAAGACGCCAAGCGCGGCGACCTTCCGAACATCACATGGATCGCGCCGAACGCGCAAGACTCGGATCATCCGTTTCCAAAAGAAAACACCGGCCGCGACGTTGTCGTGCAAGGTGCGTACGGTCCGGAGTGGGTTGCTTCGATCGTGAACGCGATTGGTCACAGTCCGCTCTGGAATTCAACGGCGATCTTTGTGACGTGGGACGATTGGGGCGGCTGGTACGATCATGTTGCGCCGCCGCAGCTCGATCGCATGGGTTTGGGGCCGCGCGTTCCGCTCATCGTCATCTCGCCGTGGGCGAAACGGCATTATGTCTCGCACGTGCAGCACGAGTTCGGAAGTTTGCTCAAGTTCACGGAACTGACGTTTTCGCTGCCGTCACTGAACACGACCGATGAACGTGCCGACGCGCTGCGCGACTGTTTCGATTTCGGCCAACGCCCGGAGCGGTTCCACCGCATTCCATCGATGCGCCAGTCCGCGTTCTTCCTAGAGCAAAACCTCGCCGACGAATCGCCCGACAGCGATTACTAGCGGTCGTGCGAGCTGCGAATCGTTGCCAGGGGCACAGCAAAGATCGTACCGTTGCGTCCGCCGATGATCAGCGTTTGCCCAGCAACAACCGGCGAGCCGACGTTGAACGCTTCGCGCATCTTGCGCGAACCGATGACCGCACCGTTCGAGGCATTCACCGCCCATAAATACCCGCCGAGATCGCCGAAGTACAGCACGCCGCCTACCTCAACCAGCGCGCTTTTCACCGCGCCGTGCGCGTACATGCGCCAGCGAACCGCACCCGTAGCCGGATCCAGCGCATGCACGTAATGCGAAACGCTACTTCCCAAATACAGCAACCCACGCGAGAGTAGCGGGATCGCTGACTCGTTGCGCTTGGGTACAACGCCCCGCTCGAGCTCAACATCCCAGAGTTTTTTGCCGCTGCCGGCATCGATCGCATACGCCCGAAAAACGCCGCGACGTTCCGTCTGCATCGGCACCGCGCTGGTGGGCGGCGTTACGTAATCGCAATACAAACGCGTGCCGTCGCTGGCAAGGGGACAATCGCCAATGCCGGAGGCAATGGGCGAGAACGTCGCGCTCCACACTGTCGAGCCGTCTTTTGCATTGAATAAAAACACAGCATTTTGCGCGACGCCGTTGCTCGCGAAGCGCCCGTGGCCCAGCGGCAGGGCGGCGCTCATCGAAGCAAATGAATGCACGTTGCGCGCATAGTACGTCGTGCCGGTCGCGGGATTGAAGCCGTTCAAATATCCGCCGCCGTTGTGCTGCACGAGAATACCGTCGATCACCGCGGGCATCGCCATCCCGCTGCCTTGGAGTGATTTGCGCCAGACGAGCGCGCCGCTGTTGCGGTCGTAGGCGATCATCTCGTTCGGCGCCGTGCCCACGTGAATCGGATTCGACGGCGTTCCATTGCTGGGGCTTTGCTCGTTGCCCTCACCTACAATGACGAGATTGCCCGCGACAATCGGCGCCGACATCAGCGGATTGGCGACCTTCGTGCTCCAGAGCACTTTGCCGGTGAGCACGTTCACGGCATAAAGTTCACCGTTGTTATTGCCCAGATACAAAGTCGTCCCGGCGATCGCGGGGCTGGACGAGAATGCCCCTTTCGTGCGGACGGTCCACGTAGTTTCCAGCGAACCGCGCACCACGGCATTGTTACTGCCGGAAAGGCGCATTTGCGTCCACTGCGACGGTGGATCGAGCGAGCCGGTAACAGCAGCAAAAATGAGCGCAATCATCGTACGAGCATAACATGCCCAAAGAACGCGAATAACGCGCACAGCCATGCCGACCCAAAGAGCGCGCCGGCGAAAACGTCGGAGAAGTAGTGCGCTCCGAGCACCAGGCGCGACCACCCGATACCGGCGGCCATCACCGATAACGCGGCAACAATCGGCCACTTCGCCGCTTCCGGCAGCGCGCTATGCGCCACGATCACCGCCCAGCCGACGTACGAAACCGTTGCCGTTGTCGCGTGACCGCTGGGAAACGAGTGGCCTTTTTCGCGGCGGTGATGCCAGTACTCCGGGCGCGCACGCCGGTACAGTTGCTTGAATCCCTCGACGACGAATTGGGAGCAAACCTGCGATGCCGCCATGATGATCGGCACAACGGCGTGCAGATGCCCGAGCGCGTAGGCTGCAAATGCGATCGCGTACCCCACAAGTAACGGGCGCGTGCGGCCAATCCATGTAAAAAAACGCGCGATGCGCGCGTAGCGCACGCGAATCGCCTGCGCGTGCACATCCCATAAAATACGCGGCCGCTTGAGAATCGCCACGCCCAGTAGCACGAAGAAGAAGAAGCAGATCAGCGAGGCGATATACAGCCGCTCGCGATCGATCATTCGCGTTTCTCGAAGTCTTGCGGCACGAGGACGCGCAACGCGTTGCGCGCTACGGTGAACGTTGCCGGCGTTTTGCCGTAAAGATGACCGTCGAGGCTAATCGGTTGCTGCGGTTTGCACTTGATTTTGATTTTCGTCGACGAAAAGAAATGCGCGCCGGCAAGATCCGTTTGTTTTCCCAAGAGCAACGCCGCATTCGTTTTGATCACATCAGCTGCGGTGCGTCCTTCGGAGCCGAAAAAGGCCAGATCGCCGCTTTGTACGCCGGCACTCGGCGTTAGCGGTTCCCAGCCGTAATACCGCCCCGCGGCAAGGATAATTTGATGCGTTTGCAACGTAAGATTACCGCCGTCGTATTTCGCACGAAGGTGAAATGCTCTGCGGCGTAGAGCCGGTATAAAACCAAGCACATATGCAACCGGACCGATAATTCGCTTGAGCGGCTTGGGCGTGCGATCTGCTGCGACCGCCAAAGTACCGACGGTCGCGAAATTCGCAAAGTAAGTTCCGTTAACGCAGCCGACGTCAATACACGTTTCTTTCCCGGCCGCTATCGTGTCGATCGCTTTTTCAACATCGTTGGGAATACCCAAACCGAGAGCGAAACTGTTACCTGTACCCGCAGGCACAACGCACAGCGTCGAATCCGAATGTGCAAGCTCCGCAACGGCCGCCGTCTGCGTTCCGTCACCGCCGACTACGACGATGTACTGAGCCTGCGCCTTGATTGCCCGGCGAATCGCCTTAGCGAGTTGCTTGCGCGTACGAACGACGTGCGCTTCCGTAATGCGGACGTCTCGTCTTGGCAACTCATCGAGCAGACGGCGGTAGTACGGCAGTCCGTTTTTCGAGCACTCGCGGCAAATGATCGTGACTTCACGCATTACAGGAACGTCGTTCCCTCGCGGATACAGGCAAAACGCATATAGCGTTGCTTGCGCGCTGCACGCACAAACTTGGATCATGTGCCCGTCGGTAGTATTTGTGAGACATTAAAACTATATTATGTCCAAAACGTGTCTAAACTATTGACACGCTATGGTAAAAATTGATTTACAGGACCTTCCACGGGAAATTCAGGGCGTCACTTTATCGCACTTTCCCTTATGGAGCGGGTGTGGCCGCAACGCACGTTGGAACGGAATCTCCGGAGCGCGCCGACTTAAAAACCGGCGCCGTTCCGCTTATAAGTACGCTCACCGCACGGGCCGAAGCGCCCGCGGTGCGCGAGCTCCAAGCTATTCACGCCGATGCTATTGCAGCATTTGCATCGGACATTCACATCGAACCTACTCCGGCCGGGGGCCGCGTTCGCGAACGGATTGACGGCATGCTGCGGCAGACGAGGCTGTGCGACGCGGATCTTTTCACGCAGCTCGTCTCACGCGTCAAACTCATTGCCGGCATGGATATTGCCGACCGCCGCACACCGCAAGACGGCCGATATTCCATCGAACAAGAAGATCGTGTTCTGGAAGCTCGCGTAAGTTCTACTCCGACCATCGCCGGCGAAAAATTGGTCATCCGCCTTCTGGATCACCACGCCAAGACGCCGTCGCTAAATGAAGTGGGCATGCCCGTGCGTATACTGGAGGATTTTCGTCAGGTGGTATACGCACCGCATGGGTTCATTGTCGTGTGCGGTCCCACAGGCAGTGGCAAAACGACGACGCTCTACGCGGCTCTTCGCGCTCGCGATTTAGAGCGCGACAACATTTGCACCGTTGAGGATCCTGTCGAGGTGCGCATACCCGGACTTGCGCAAGTGCAAGTCAACACAAAGGCCGGCGTGACTTTTGCCTCGGCATTACGCGCGTTCGTTCGGCAAGATCCAAATGTCATCATGGTTGGCGAGATGCGCGATGCGGAAACCGCGGCCGTTGCATCGTCGGCAGCTTTGAGCGGCCAGTTGGTGCTGACGACGCTGCACGCCAACGATGCTGCCAGTGCGATCGATCGCCTTGGCGAATTGGGCATTTCACGGCACACGATTGCCTCTAGTTTAACGGCCGTCGTTTCTCAACGGCTGCTTCGAGGGAGCTGCATTCGGTGCGGTTCACATGGATGCGCTGACTGCGCCGGCACCGGATTCCGCGGGCGCGTTGCCGTGTTCGAGATGCTCACGGTCGACGGCTCGCTCCGCGCTCAAATCGCGAACGGCGCGCCGGGATTTCTCGTCGCTGAAGCGGCCCGTGATTCCGGTTACGCGCCGCTCGTCGAGCACGCGCGCGAACTTGTTCGTGCCGGCCGGACGAGTGCATCGGAGGTGCAGCGGGTCTTGGCGGTGCGCGCATAATGCCGGCGCTTGCTGCAGTAAGGCTCGACGATTTACTCGCCACTGCGCATGCCCGTGCCGCCACGGATGTGCACGTTTATCCCGGGACCTTGCCTGCGCTTCGTGTGAACGGCAAGGTACAAATGCTTGCGGGTTCCGCGCCAACCGGCGATGAGGTTCGCGACATTGCGTGCCGTTTCTTAAGCGATGCCGATCTCGCGCGCTTGACCGAAACGGGTGATGTGACCGTTGGGCGGACGGATCTTGCCGGCACGCGCCTGCGTGTGCATGTGTTTCGTGGCGGCGCCGGATGGGGCGTGGCAATACGGCTCTTGACTTCGCAGCCGCCGCGTTTCGAGACACTCGGATTGCCGAAGTCAATCGCAGCGTTCGCACAACGCAGCCACGGTTTGGTGATCTTCGCAGGTCCAACCGGCAGCGGCAAATCTACCGCGCTCGCATCGATCATCGACTTGATAAACCGTACGCAGCCCCGACGCATATTGACGATTGAAGATCCCATCGAATATGCGCACCAGTCGCAGTCCTCGTTCGTCTCGCAACGAGAAGTCGGCCGCGACGTTCCTTCTTTTACGGACGCCGTGATGAGCGCTTTGCGCGCCGACCCGGACGTCATCCTGATCGGTGAAATGCGAACGCCTGAAACGATTCGCGCGGCGCTCACTGCGGCGGAAACCGGCCACCTTGTTTTTGCTACGTTGCACACGGGAGACAGCGAGCAAACCGTCGACCGGATATGCGCGTCGTTCGAGGGCGCAGCACGGGATCAAGTTCGTGCTACCCTTGCGCAGGCGCTGCTGGGCGTCGTGTGTTTACGATTAGTGCCACGCAAGAACGGCCATGGAGTCGTGCCCGCCGCCGAAGTGCTCGTTGCCAACGATGCCGTTCGCAACGTTATCCGCGACGGAAAAACACATCAGCTGCGCAACATTCTGACGACCTCACGCGCGTCGGGAATGCAAACGCTCGAATCGCATCTGGGCGAGCTCGTTCAAGCGGGCGAAATCGAGCTATGAGTACACGGTTCGCTTATACGGCCCGCATGGCTGACGGGACGCTCGTTCGCGGCTCAATGCAATCCGCGGACAAAGAGACCGCGCTTGCATTCTTGCGTACGCGAGCACTTTTCATCACGTCGTTGCGGGACGAGCGCAGTCCGGCGGCCGCTCTTGGCAGACTCTCGCTCGGAAGCGTCCGCAAATCGCAGCTCGTCGCTTCGTTCCGTGCGCTTGCGGCGCTCGTTGCAGCCGGTGTTTCGCTACGGCGGGCGCTTGAAGTAACCATCGAGCAAACCGCGCGGGGCCGTTTGCAAGAAGCATTACGCAGCATAGCGCACGCCATTGAAAACGGCTTGCCTCTTAGCCAGGCGCTCGCGCAGCATCCCGCCGAGTTTTCTGCTTTGCAAGTTGTGATGATTCGTGCAGGCGAAGTGGGCGGTGCACTCGATACAGTGCTGCTGCGGTTGGCCGATTCGTTGGAACGTGAGCGCGCGATTTACAAACGCCTCACCGTCGCGCTCGCATATCCGGCGTTTGTTTCCTGCGCGGCAGTAGCGCTCATGATGTTGCTGCTTACATCCGTGTTGCCGATGTTTGCTTCGCTGTACACGCAAATGCGGGTGCCGATGCCGCCATTGATGACCGGCGCACTGGCAGTGGCAGCGTTTCTGGAATCACCAATGCTGCTCGTCGCGATCGCTGCAGTGGGCAGCATAAGCGTCGCGGTTCTCGCCCGCTTCAACATTGCCGGCGCACGGCGCGTCCAGTGGCTCGCGCTACGCCTTCCGTTAGCCGGCGCGCTTGTACGCAAGGCGCATCTCGCACGAATCGCTCGCATGTTGGGAACGCTGTTGCGCTCGGGCGTTGGCGTAGTCCCCGCCATGGACGTGGTTCAAGACGCGATGGTCAAAAACGCTTACCATGATTCGATCGTCGCGATCCGGCGCGCACTCGATTCCGGATTACCTCTATCCGGTCCGATGGACGGCTCGGTGTTGTACGATCCGCTGTTCGTGCAAATGGTGAAAGTCGGCGAAGAGACCGGCACGCTCGACGAGATGCTTTCGCGCATCGCTGACTATTACGACCTTGATTTAGAAACGGCCATTAGCTCCATGACCGCATTGGTTGAACCCGCGTTGCTGCTCGTCATCGGATCGGCCGTCGCAGGACTAGCAGCTACGGTTTTCATTCCACTCTATTCGCTTATCGGGAGTATTCGATGATCGCCAAGGATGCTGCGCTGGAACTCTTCATGGACAAGCCCTCTGCCGAAAACCGCGCGTTGCTTGTTGCGCAGTACGCCTACCTGCGCGCTCGGGCGGCGCGCAAGTTTCACCGTCCTGGCCTGGAACGCGCCGATCTCGAGCAGATCGCCGCAATAGGATTATTGAAGGCATGCGATCGCTATAATCCGCTGGAACAGACGCCGTTCGAGGCATTCGCATGGCTTTTTATCGTCGGCGAACTGATGCATTTTGTCCGCGATCACGAACGCGTTGTACGGCCGCCGCGCCGCTTGCGCGCATTGGAACGGCGCGTTCACGCGGCGAATGACGAGCTCACTGCGCTACTCGGGCGCGCTCCGCGCCGCGATGAGATCGCACAACATCTCGGCATCACCGTACGAGAAGTCGAGGATGTGGCGGTTTACAACGAGCGCGCCCTTGCGCACTCACTAGATGGATTACCTGCGCAGCAAGTTGCATGCGCGCCTCACGAATACGCGTGCGTTGAAAATGCGATCGTCCTGGACCGTGCTTTCGAGCGGCTTACAGCGGTGGAACGAGCCATCATCGTTGCGCTCTATGCGCGCGGGTATAATCAAGTTGAAGTGGCGGAGCGCATGGGGTATTCGCGCCGGCACATATCGCGCCTGCACCGAACGGCGCTTGAAAAAATGCAGTCCGTCCTCGTCCCAGATTCCTCGGCGTTGGGCACTGGCATTCTTGCTACGACATAGGAGTGCCCAATGAAAAACGAACGCGGCTTTACGCTGCTTGAGATGATGGTCGTCGTGGCCATTATCGCGATCCTGGCGGGTGTGTTGATCCCGAATTTTTCTCGCGCGCGATCGCAGGCGCAAACGTCGGCATGTGTAGGCAACGAGAAAATCATCGCCACCGCCCTCGAACTGTACTTCACCGACAACCAGAAATATCCGGCCAGTTCCGCAGTCGGCGGCGCGAGTAATACGTTCATGGCCGCAATGAGCGGCTACTTGAATCAGACGCCGATCGATCCGGCCGCAACCTCAAGCGGTTATTACTCTTACACGAACACAAGTTCCGGCGGCGTCTACGGTTACAACATCGATTGCCCCGGAGTCCACGATCCGAGCACGCTTCAAGCGCTCACGGGCGGATCGTCCACGACGAATACCCACATCAAGTACGACAGTCAGCAAGGCTTCACGACCAGCTCGACATGATGGCTCTGCCGGTACCCGTCACCTTGTTTCTCGCAGGGCTGGCGACGAGCATTGGTCCCTGCGTCGCTCCGCGCTTTCTGGCAGCGGCATCGTTCGCCGCCAACGATGCGGATCGGCGTGGAATGGTGCGCGTCAGTGTTCTGTTTTGCGGCATCGTATGCGGCTACGTCGCGCTCGCGGCGGTCTCGTCGTCCCTCGCATCCGTCGCCCGATACTCGACGATCGTCTACGCGGTGCTTGCATGCGTTTTCGTTGTCTTGGGCTTACGCGGTCTTTTCTTCAAACCGCATGAGTGCACGCACCGGCACTTGGAAAGACCGTCCACCGGTGCTGCGTTCCTACTCGGGATGTCCTCGGTTCTCGTTGTTTCGCCGTGTTGCGCGCCGGTGATCGGTACGATTGGGGTTGTTGCGCTTTCGAAACAGTCGCCAGCCCAGACCTGCATTCTCGCGGTGTGTTTTGCCGTCGGTCATGCGCTTCCGGTACTGCTGGCAGGATGGGGTTTGCGCTGTGCGGGTCTGCTTGCGCGAATTACACAAGCGCAGCACGCGGTGCGCGTTGCGGGAGCAACGCTAACCCTTGCGCTGGGCGGGTATTTTGCGATCCTGGTTTAGCACGCCATTCAGCCCGGTTCGGCGAGGGCTCGTTGCCGCGTGCGCGCTGCTCATTGCCGCCGTTTTGTTGCGTGTTCCTATAGCGGAAGCGCTCGTCGTACGAGGCGACGGCAATCTCTACCGCTCGGATCTGCCGGCTGCAATGGCGCACTACCGGCGTGCGTTGTTCTTTGACGGCGAGTCCGTCAATGCTGCGGATCGTTTACTTTTTGTAGCGGCAATGCGACACAGGCCAGCGGAGATCGTCTTAGCGCTTCATGATACGCAGGCGATCATGGCTCGCCACAGTAACGCACGTTTACTTTCCGATCGCGCGCTGTGTTTTCTCGTGTTGCGCCGGTACGACGCCGCTTACTCCGATTTTGCGGCCGCTGCAAAGATCGACCGTTCAGCAAATACGCTCACCTTCGCCGGTTTTGCAGCTCGCCGGATGAACCGGATTGCCGAAGCAAGGCACTTCTGGCAGCTCGCCGCTATCGCACGCGGGGGCGGCCGATGATCGCGCATGCGAGCGCAGCGATTGCTGTATCGGCGTTAACGACGGGCACCTTGTTCGCACTCGCCCACGTCGCGGCAAGGGGGCGCGTTCCATATTCGTCCCTGGGCAGGAATGCTTTGATCCTAGCCGGCGGTACGTTCGTGCTTGCAGCAACGCTGCTGGCTCGTGCGCCTTCGATCGGCACTCTTGCGATAGCTTGGATGATCGCGTGCTGTGCTGCCGCTGCCGCCAGCGACCTGCAAACGGGATACGTCTTCGACTTGCCAAACGCGTGCGCGCTTGGCGTTGTGTTGCTGCTGCAAATCATCGCCGGCAACGCAACCGTTGCGCTCTTAGGTGTCGCCGTTTCGGGTGGCGCGCTTGGCGCTCTCTATGTCGTCACCGGCTCGCGCGGTATCGGCCTGGGCGATGTCAAACTCGGTGCCGTCATCGGCGCGGGATTTGGCGCTGCCGGCGCGCTGCATGCGTTGCAAGCGGCTTTTATCGCGGGCGGAGTCATCGCTGCGCACCGATTGCTTTCAGGGACGGCACGCCGCGGCGACGAGCTCAAGTTTGCGCCGTATTTGAGCGGCGGCGCCGCACTGGTTTGCATGCTCGGTGCATTTTCATGAGCGCCATTCCCCTTGGTGTAGACATCGGCTCAAGCCGCATTCGAGTGGCGGCGTTCGAACAGACGCCATCGGGAGCGCGGTTACGCGCGGTGGCTACGCGTGATATTTATGACGGCGGCATAGCCGGCGGTGTCATCGCCGACTGCGATTACATCGGTATGGTCATTGAGGATGCCGTCCAAGAGCTGGACACGCGGGAGCGCCGTGCCGTTTGCGCCGTTGGACTGCCTGAAGCACTTCTGTTCGATGCGCAATTTCCGGCGATGCGTACCGGAGAACGGCGGCGCGCTGCGCACTTCCAGGCTGCAAGCTTCATCGATTATCCGCTCGACGACGCGATGGTCCGCCTCGCCGGCAAACCCGGCGCCTACACGATTGGTGTCGCGAGAAAAGCATCGCTGACGACACGACTGGCGTCGCTGCGGTGCGCTGGTCTGCGCGTCATAGCTATCGACCACGAAGCGTATGCACTGCTGCGCGCGTACGACGATTACGACGCAGTTCTCGACGTGGGGCTGCGACGTTCAACGCTTCACATAAAGACCAATCGTAGCCCGCAATCGTATTCGTGCATGTCGGGCGGAGCAGAAGTTACCAGCGCAATTGCGCGCGACCTCAACATCGATCGCGAACAAGCTGAGAAACGCAAACGCATTCTCGGCAGCGCGGGTGCCGGCGAACGCGCCAAAACGACGCTCGTTAGCGACCTTACGTCACTGGTGCGTACAGCGGCGAAGTCGCACGATATCGGCCGCATTGCGCTTGCCGGCAATTCGTCACGCCTTCCCGGTTTGGACACATTACTCGCGCGAGCAGCGGGACTTCCGATCGATATTCCCGTCAGCGCCGCGCTTATGACAACGACGTACCCGGAAGATGTTTTGCGATCGGCCGCTCCTGATTGGACACTTGCAGCTTCACTCGCGCTCTGGCGCTTCATGCGATGAACGGTTTCTCGTTTCTGGAACCGGGATTTCCGTTGCAAATGGAGCGCGCCCTAGCGTTTGCACGCGCTCATTCAATCGCATTGATTGCGGCGTGCGCCTGCATAACGCTCTGCTCCGGCACGTGGGCTGTCGAACGCGTGCGTTTACATCAGGCACTCGCACTGCAAGCGTCGTACCAGGTGCGGTTTGACCTTAGCAAACGTGAGCTTGAGGCCCGTAGCGTGTCGTTTCAACGCATGTTGGATGTCATTGCGATCGATCGCGAAATTCGACACATCGCGGATTCCGGCAGAACCGATGCGCGCCGGATAACAGAGGTAGCAAATGCGATCCCGGAACACGCATGGCTGACTTCAGTTATCCGCACCGCGGACCATATGCAAATCGAAGGGCGCGCGCGTGATCTTTCGGCGGTGAGCCGCGTGATGCGCAACCTGAGCAATGAGCGCGGGCTTGCGAATCCGGCATTGAAGACGGCCGCGCTCATGGATGAACGCGCCGGGCGTCAAATCCGGTACGAATTGGACGTTGAAACGCCATGATTTCAAGCGCACCTTCGGTGAGCCGCGAGCCCGCAGCGGCGATTGCTGCGGCGCTTGTATGTGTGGCAGCACTCGTGTACCTGATGTATGTGCATTACGAGCGTCCGGTAGCCGAGGCATACCGCCGCTCTGAATGGCTGTACGCACAAACGGCGGCTAACGAGCAGATCGTGGCGCATGCGGCGCAACTGAAACGTTTGCATGCGCGAGCGCTCGCTAATCTGCGGCGGATATCGATGGAAACATCGCTTTCCGTGAGCACCGCTAACGTTATTTTGGACCTACAAACATCGGCGCAGCAGTTCGGCATCACCATCTTGAGTATCGAACCCGGCGCGCAAGCGCAGACGGCTGCCTTGCCTGTGGCGCCATCCCCCGTGAAGCCGCACACCGGTCTTTCGCAAACGCCTCTGACGGTCCGCGCGCGAGGAACGTTCCATCCGCTGCTACATTTCATAAGCGCCCTCTCCAAGCAACGTACGCTGCTGAGCGTCAACGACACGTCTTTTGCGCTCGCCGCAACGGCAGGAAAAGCGCACGCAGCGCCTCTGTTGGACGCGACGATTCACGCGACGCTCTATCGCTTGAGCGAGCGCGAATTGGAGTCACTGCCATGATGCCCGATATGCCGGAACGGCGAATGTTTGCGGCGATTGCGTTGGCGTTGTGCGTCGTGCCGTTGTGTTTGGCACCGCTTGCGGGACGTTCCGCAAAAGAGATGTCGACTGAGCGCGCACTGTATGAAGCCCGCTTTTCGCAAACCCCCGCGCCTTCGGCGACCGACAGCGATCCGGTTCGGGATCCCTTTGCGGGTGAGGAGACACCTGCGCCTTCCGCGTCCGCTGGTCCCGCCGCCGGCATACGCACAACGCCCGCTCCCGTAGTAATAGCGGTACATGCGGTTGTTACCGGTTCTGCTGCGCGCGCTCTTGTTGAGGAAAACGGACGCGTGCGTATCGTCGAGCCCGGCGATGCACTTGGCAACGCGCGCGTGGAAGCAATAGTAGGCGATGGTATTCGCCTCTCCAACGGCACTTTTATCTCGCTGAGCGACAAACAACAATGAAAACTCTGTGCGCAATCGTCGCCTGCCTTATGCTGCTGGTTACGGGCGCGCCGGCATCGACCGGGCCTATCAGCATCGACGTGCACGATGCCGATCTCGCCGACGTTCTGGCGCTTCTTGCAGCGCAATCCGGCCGCAATATCGTTGAGGACTGGTCGGTCAAACCGCAACGTATTACGTTGCATCTGCGCAACGTGTCGTTTCAAAACGCTCTTAATGTCATCGTGCGCGCTAGAGATTTGCAGGTCCGCAGCGTTCACGGTGTGCTGATCGTCGGCACGAGCGAGTCGATGAACCGGCGGTACGGAACCACGCCTGAAGCCAACGGCGCGCAGACAGTCGTTATTGCACTAACACACGGCTTACCTGATGATGTCGCAAAAGAGCTGAGTGCTGCGCTGCCCGACGGTACTGTGATTGTGCCCGATAAGCGCACGGGAAGCATCGTTATTACGGGCAGCCCCGACACGGTCGCACGAGCGCAGCTGCTCACCTCCGCTCTTGATGCGCCACGCCTGTCGGGAAATGCCGCAAATCTTGCGCACGTGTATGCGCTACGGTTTGCCAAAGCGTCGACGCTGGCGACCAACCTCAAAGGCGTGCTTCCTGATGGATCGTACCTCGCCGACGATGCACAAAACGCCATTGTCGTTACCGGCAACGAAGAAGTGCAGCGTTCGGCCGCACAGTTTGTGAGCAGCATGGACGTCGCGACACCTCAGGTGCTTTTCGAAGTGCGCGTCGCAGACGTCGTGCCGGAGATCGAAAACAGCAACGTCGGCATCGAGTTCGGCGGCTACGATCTGGCGGGCCAGCCGATACCCGGAGGGGCAACGTACGCGTTTACAAAGAGTGCTATCTCGATAAACGCAAGACTGAATGCGCTCATTAGCCGCGGAAAAGCGCAGATTCTTGCAACGCCGAAGCTTGTGACGCTCAACAACAAGGAAGCGGATCTCCTCATTGGCCAAACGTATCCCGTCGTTTACTACGACGCGCGTCTTGGCGGACAGCAAGTTCAGTTTGTGGACGTCGGCGTGAAATTGCGCCTAACGCCGACGATCGGATCCGACGGCAGCGTTACCGCGGAAATGCACCCCGAATACAGCGCGATACAAACGTTTGTCGGCGGCTATCCGGTCATTGCAAATCGGAAAATCGATTCGACCCTGCGCGTTCGAGACAACGAAACGATCGTTCTTGGCGGACTGCTACGCGACATCGACCAGCAGACGATCACGAAAGTTCCCTGGCTCAGCGATATACCGGTCTTCGGCAAAGTATTTCAGAACCGCGAACGTACGAAGGAGCGCGACGAGGTTGTGTTCCTGATCACGCCGCACGTTGTATACCCCGGTTCACCGGCGCCTACGAAATAAACGAGTTCACACTCTTCGACGTCTTCAGCATGGATTCTCACTCGTGAAGGGTGGACTTCCATTGTAGACACACGGCGCTGCCGTAGGGCTGGGCGTTGGCGACGGTCCTGCGCCGTGTAAACGCTGCGCCGGCGTCGCTGATTTCGTTGGGGCCACATGGGAGGATGGGGCCGGACTCGGCACTGCAATGATGACCATGAGCATAAGCGACGGAAATTGCACTATTCGCCGTTCGCGATTCGAAGCGCGTTGAGATACCGCTCGAGTGAACGCTCCTCCATCTGCGTCATAAACGCATAGAACGGGTTCGCGTTGCATTGAAAGACGTCTTCGTCCCGCTGCCCGGCTGCAAGCGCCTCAAAATATGCCGGTTTATCCGTTGCCGGATCGATCAGTACAGGCGGATACCCGTGTTGGAGAAGGTGCAGATTATTTAGCAGCCGCGAAATGCGACCATTTCCGTCGACGAACGGGTGGATCGTAACGATATAGAAAGCCAAGAGCGCCCCGGAAATCACCGGATGTTCGGAGCCTGCGGCCTCTTCGTACATCTGGAACAAGCGGTCCATGTAAGGCCGCACGCGCTTCGCATCGGGCTGAACATAGGTTGCGCCGCGAATAAACACTGCTTCGTCGCGGAAGGCACCGCCGAAAGCTTCCTGAGGAAATAGGGCTTCATGCAGCGCAAGGACGGTGTTGCGCGTGATCGGCGTTTTGTTGCGCGCCGTCTCCAGCATCAAATGGTAAGCCTTGACGCCGTTAATCGCCTCCAAGTGTTCCCGCACGGAGTGGCCACCAATAGTGATGCCGTGTTCGACGACCACCGTCGTCTCTGCCAGTGTAAGTGTGTTGCCCTCGATAGCGTTCGACGTTTGAACGTAGAGCACGTCCTCTTTGTCCCACATCGGCCATAGTAGACGCACCTGTTCTGCGCTAAGTGGTCGTAAAGCATCCAGCGGGCGCTTGAGTTCGGTTAGCCGATCCATCCGCATCTAACGACAAAGCCTCGCACTATACTTACGAGGCTTCGCCGTCAATGCCGAAATCCGTGTTCGGGGTTAGTAAATGCCGTTTTGGTGATGGAAGCCTGTTGCCATGAAGAACAGCATTGGAATGGACAGCATCGTGTTCACGCGCGATGCCAGGAAGGCGACTCGGCGAGCCTTGGCCTTTTCCTCGTCGGTCGCGGGAACGAAGCCGAGGATCTTCTTTTGATTGCGCCAGATGAGGCCCCACACGTTAAACAGCATGATCGTGCCGAGCCACGCGCCGATTCCGATCGGCGCATACGGTCCTTGCAGACCGAACGCAGCCATGAACGGACGCATGCCGTTGTACGGCGGGAACGTTTCGAGCAGCGCAAAGCCGATGACCCACGTTGCCAC
>CAZERJ010000073.1:0-15524 GCA_964514445.1 uncultured bacterium
GGCGGTTGTGCGGCTGATACGTCCGCTTCATGGCGCAAGTCTCCTAAAGATAAAAACGATGCTCCGCGGCGGCGGCGCACAGCGTCCAAGTATACGGCGTGGCCACCGCGGGCGTCAAGCGACCGCCCTGAAAAACGTCGGGCGGTTCCGCTACATTGCGAAACCGCCCCAAGCTGCTGCTCCCGTTTTTGAGCTAGTCGAGATTACTCATGACGGGGGCCCAATCCGCAACCTCCGGCCGCGCTATATTACCAGAGCGTACACGGCGCTCAAAAGTAACATTAAGAAATGGCGGAAAATCACAGCTCTCCACACCTGTGGAGAATCTTGTGGACAAGAGCTGCGATTACCCCCACGCGCACATCAAAAAAACATCGAATTGACAGTCACTCTGTACACTGTCAAGAGCCGTGCGATCTGCTGCGAAAATGCCGAATTTTATGCGTAAAACCGTGCTCTTTATGCCTGTGGATAAGTGGATAAAATAGTGGAAATTTTCCGCAGGAGCATTGCCCGATTAAGACAATTATCGTGCCTCCAGCCCGGTCCCTCAGCGGCAACTCTGACGACGCCGCCGGGTCGGGACTTTGAACAACAGATTAAGGACGGACTAAGGATGGCACTTGCGGTTTCCAATCCCGATATTTCCAACGAGCTTTGGCAGTCCGCACTGGCCGCACTGGAGAGTAAGTTCTCCAAGCCGATCTACGAGATGTGGATCAAACCGCTGCGGCTGGTCTCGCTCAATGGCAATCGTCTGCTATTGGCCGTACAAAACAACTTTGCTCGTGATTGGGTTGAGAACCGCCTGAAGGCGCAAATCGTCGAAGTCCTGGCCGGCATTTTCGGCAACGCCGTCGAGCTCGAGTTCATGATTGGACCCGAGGGTGAAGGCGCCGAGCCGCAAGGTTCGGCACCGGCCGCGCCCGCTTCGGTTCGCATCGCCGGCGATCACCGCGGCGCGAATCTGAACTCGCGTTATACTTTCGACGAATTCGTCATCGGCAACAGCAACCGGTTCGCCCATGCCGCCGCCCAAGCCGTTGCCGCGGCGCCCGCGCGGGCTTATAATCCGCTGTTCCTCTACGGCGGTGTTGGTCTGGGCAAGACGCACCTTATGCACGCCATCGGTCACAGGGCGCTTCAAGACAACCCCGACGCGAACGTCGTGTACGTCTCCAGCGAAAAGTTCACCAACGAGTTCATCATTGCGGTGCAAAACAACAAGACCGTCGAGTTCCGCAATAAATACCGGCAAGTCGACGTGTTGCTCATCGACGACATCCAATTTTTAGAAGGCAAAGAAGGCACGCAAGAAGAGTTCTTCCACACCTTCAACGCGCTGCACGAATCCGGCCGGCAGCTCGTCATCTCCAGCGATCGTCCACCAAAAGAAATTCAAACGCTGGAAAACCGGCTGCGCTCGCGATTCGAATGGGGATTACTCACCGATATTCAGCCGCCCGATCTCGAAACGCGTGAAGCGATTCTGCGTAAGAAAGCGCTGTCCGAAAAGATCCCGGTGCCGGACGAAGTCACCTCATTCATCGCGAAGGTGATTCCCTCAAACATCCGCGAGCTCGAAGGCGCGCTCATCCGCGTCGTTGCGTATGCATCGCTGACCAAATCCGCGATCACCGTCGATCTTGCTGCAGAAGTGCTCAAGAACGCCGTAGCGCAAGCACCGCTGCGCCGCATTACGATCCCTTCGATTAAAGAGAAGGTCGCAAAAGCGCACGGCCTTACCGTCAAAGAAATGGACAACCACCGGCGCGATCAACGCGTTGCTGCCCCGCGTCAGATTGCGATGTACGTGTGCACGGAGCTCACGGACTGTTCGCTCCCGCATATCGCACGTGAATTCAATAAGAAAGATCACACAACGGTGATGTACGCCCGCGATAAAGTCAAAGAACAGATGCAACGCGATGAAGCGTACCGCAACAAGATCCGTTCGCTCGTGGCGCTCTGCCAAAACGATTAGCTCGAGCGGTTTGATAGAACTAACAGCGGCCTGGGAATGAATCCCGGGCCGCTTCGTTTTTACGGCTTGCTGTTTTCCTTCTATTACACTGCCTGCTGCACAGGGCAGTAGCCGCGGCGTGGATAACTGCCCTTCAACGCTTTGGGGTGCAGATGTGCATGGAAGCCCATGGGCCTCCCACAGGTTATTCCGGGCAAAAAAGGCCGTCATTACAAGAAGATTCACACTTCTTCGCGTAATACACGCCGTTATTACTAATACGGTTATCTTTGTAGTTTAAAAAGAGACGAGAACGACCGAAGGGCAAGTGGACAACCGTGAAGTTTACCTGTAACACCAAAGATATCGCCGGCGCCGTCGGTGCCGCCAGCAAAGTGGTCAACGCGCACACCACCGTCCCGATTCTCTCCAACGTCTTGCTGACCGCCGAAGAAGGCAAGATCGCCGTCCGGGCCACCGACCTCGAACTCACGCTCCAGCATGCCTTCCGCGCCGACGTGAGCGAAGGCGG
This sequence comes from uncultured bacterium, assembly GCA_964514445.1. GTDB lineage: Bacteria > Vulcanimicrobiota > Vulcanimicrobiia > Vulcanimicrobiales > Vulcanimicrobiaceae > DASSRQ01. The sequence goes on from CAZERJ010000073.1 coordinate 2,496, forward strand.
CAGCGTCACCGTTCCCGCGAAGCTCCTGAGCAGTTATCTGAGTAACCTCCAGGCGGGGCTGCTCGAACTGACCGGCACGCCGACGCGCGCTACCATCAAATACGAGCGCAGCAACTACGACTTCCACGCGCTTCCCGCCGAAGAGTATCCCCCGCTGCCCAGCGCACAACGCGGCGCGAACTTCTCGATAGGGGGCAAGCGTTTCCGCGACGGCGTGAACGCCACGATCTTTGCGGCCTCGAGCGAAGAAGCACGCGGCGCGGTCCTGATGGGCACGTTACTAGAAGTTGAAGGCGACTCGCTCACGATGGTCGCGACCGACGGTTATCGCCTGGCGCGGTATCAAACCACGCTCGAGAACGGCATCACCGGCTCAGAACGCTACATCGTGCCGTCGCGCGCGCTTTCAGAAGCGGCACGCAATCTGGGCGCCGCGGAACGCGTCGATGTCGCAGCGCTGGGCTCGCAGAGCAATCAATTGCTGTTCGGTGCGGGCGATACGTCGATCGTGGTGCGCCTTGTCGACGGTCAATATCCGAATTACCAGCAGGTGATCCCGGCCAAGTTCGACCGCACCGTCACCGCGAACACGCAAATGCTTATCGCCGCGCTAAAACGCGCCGAGCTCGTCGCCGGCGACCGTGCGAGCATGGTCAAACTTCAGGTCAACAATCAGACGCTGATCGTGACCGCCAGTTCCGATGTGTCGGGCAACGCCTATGAAGAACTCGAAGTGGAACAGACGGGCGAAGAACTGACGATTGCTTTCAACGCGCGGTACCTGGTCGAAATCCTGAATCACATCGATTCGGATCGCACCGTCATCGAATTCCTTGGGCCGCTCTCGCCGGCCGCCATTCGCCCGATGGAACAAGCCGAAGGCGCGCAGCAAATGTACGTGCTGATGCCTTTGCGTCAATAATTGACGTCGGCACTCCGCTACGACTCCGAATGGCTCATGCTTTTTGCATGGGCCATACTTTTGCTACAGGTGACGACCGTTTGAGCCTGCGTAGCGCATTGCGCAAGCAGTACGCAAGAATGAAGCGCTTCGACCGTTCGTTCGCGTGGTTGCGCCTAGCTGCATTCGGCGTTCGGGTGCTGCTCTTTCTCGTCTTGGGAGGTTGGGTTCTCAGCCAGGAGATTGCAGAGGCGCTACGCCGGCAAGAATATGTCTGTCCCGTGGGAGCACCTGTTACGGTTGTAAACCCTAGCAAGTACGGTGGTGTTCTTGAAGTCGTAACATTGCCGTCGCGCCGGGTGCACGGTCATCTTTTCAGCATGAACGATGGCAGCCACACGTTTGAACCCACCGCTCCAATAACGCAGAGTGGTGACGGGCACGTAGCGCGCACGCGCGATCCGAAGATCATTCCATACGAGGGCGAACGGTGGTCATCGTTCGTTACTCGTGCGTTCGTTGCGACTGACCGGTTCACGCTTGGCGACGCAGACGAACATGTAGCGTTCTACGCCTGTCGGCCTTATAACGGGACGTGAAACTACACTCGCTCCATCTGTCCAACGTTCGCAATTACGCGCACCTCGATCTCGAGCCGGCGTCCGGCTTGAACATTTTCGTCGGACGCAATGCGCAAGGCAAAAGCAATCTGCTCGAAGCGATCGCCGTCCTCGGCACCGGCAAATCATTTCGCACCGCGCGCGAACGCGATCTCGTGCGCGAAGGTTTGGAGATTGCCGCGATCTCGGGGGAAGCGCAAACGCGCGCGGGCACGGTTCGTCTCGCGTGCACAATCACAGCAACGTCGCGAACTACGCGCAAAACCTATACCGCGAACGGCAGTGGCGTGCGTTACGCGAACTTCCTTGGCAATCTGCGTGTGGTGACGTTCGTGCCAGCGGATCTGCAGCTCGTCACCGGTCCGCCGGCCGAACGGCGATCGCTGCTCAACACCGCGCTCGCGCAAGAAAACAAATCATATTACCACGCGCTCGCGCGATACCAAAAAACGCTGCAGCAAAAATCCGCGCTGCTGCGGGCGGAAGAAGAACCCGATGCGCAGCTCATGGCGATCTACAACGAGACGCTCGTGGAAACCGGAACGCGGCTCATCCTGGCGCGGGAGCAATACGCAACACTGCTTGGTGAGGCCGCAGCGCGCACCCACGAGCAGTGGACGAAGTCCGAGCGCCTTGAGCTCAAGTACCGGCCCAACATCGCCTTTGAAGTCCCAACCGAAGCGGCGATCGCCGGCGCCTTCGCCGAGCGGCTCAAAGCCGTCGCGGCGCAAGAACGCGTCCGCGGAACGAGCGTCGCCGGACCCCACCGCGACGATCTCGAGCTGCTCCTGAACGGGCGGTCTCTGGCCGCCTTCGGCTCGCAGGGGCAGCAGCGGACAGCGGTACTTGCGCTCAAGGTCGCCGAATATAGCGTCATGCAGGAGCGCTCCGGCGAGGCGCCTTTACTCCTCCTCGATGATGTGTTGTCCGAACTCGACCCTGTCCGCGCCGCGGCCTTCATGGAAGGCGTGGGCGCGTTCGAACAGGCGTTCATGACCGCCACGCACGTCCCCGACGGCCTGCCCGCGTCGCGCCTCTACACCATCGAAAACGCGAGCGTGCATGCTGCATAACGGTCTAAATCGGCGCCCACGGGGAACGTTCATGCCGCCACAAATGCTTACGCGCCCTGAAACACTGGGGGCCCCACCTTCGATGGGGGGCGTGGAGCCTAGGGCGGAACGCCGTTCAAAATGAAACCGCTGCACCTCGCGCTGTCCCAATGGCAGCCCAACGTTGAGGCTCAAGGTGACCCCGTGCTCGTGCTGCGCTCGCAGTGGACCGCCATCGTTGGCCCCGATATCGCTGCCAATTCGCGCCCGTCGCAGATTCAGGGCTCGTCGCTGGTCGTGTTGGCCCGCTCCAACGCCTGGAGCCAGCAACTGAGTTTTTTGAGCGAGCGGATCGTCGCCGCCGTGCGCCGGCACACGGGACTTTCCATCGAGCGATTACGTTTTAGAGTAGGAAGGGTTATCGCGGAAGAGGACGTGCCGGTTCGCCGGCGCGCCATCGCGCGCCGCAAGCGCGATACGCGCGAATCACCGCCTACGCTCGAGGCCGCCATCGCGCGTTTCAAGCACGACGTCACGGCCGCTCAGCGGGCTAAAGCCGCCGCCGGGTGGAAAGAATGTAGCCGATGCGGCGTACGGATTGCTCCGTCGACCGGAACGCGCTGCGCGCCGTGCGAAAACCTGCGGCGCGAAGAACGGGATGCACGTGTAGCAAGGCTGCTCTTTGAAGTGCCGTGGCTCGGGTATGCCGGTATCGCGCCTCTGGTGGACGATCTCTCGCCGCATGAGTATCAGCTCATTCGCACCCAGCTCTTGCGTCGCTGGCGCGACACGCTTGAACGGTTACGGCGCAGTGGAAACGCGCCGACAACGCGCGATCGCTTGATCGCCAGTTCGTACGTGTTGCTCAAAAGCGAAGTGGATCCTGAACGCATCGCTCCGGCAGTCGTGCGCGACTTGCTCGGCGATGAATTGCACGAATTGTTATACGGTAACGGAAACTAGGAAGACTTGAGTACAAATTACGGCGCGGAACACATCGAAGTCCTCAAAGGCCTCGAAGCGGTCCGCAAGCGCCCCGGCATGTATATCGGCAACACCGCAGAGCGCGGCTTGCATCAGCTCGTTTACGAAGCGGTAGATAACGCCGTCGATGAAGCGCTGGCAGGCTACGCAACGGCGATCACTGTCACACTCTACAAAGACGGCGCGTGTTCGGTTGAAGATAACGGCCGCGGCATTCCGATCGACATACACGCCGAAGAGCGCATGCCTGCAGTCGAAGTGATCATGACGATCCTTCACGCCGGCGGCAAATTCGGCAAAGGCGGCTATAAAGTATCCGGCGGTTTGCATGGTGTCGGCATTTCCGTTGTCAACGCGCTCTCCGAGAAGATGATCACGCGCGTCAAACGCAACGGCGCAACGTGGGAAATGCGCTTCGAGCGCGGCATCACCACGCAAAAGCTCAAGAAGATCGGTCCGGCCAACGGCACGGGAACGTACCAGTGGTTTTTGCCGGATCGCGAGATGTTCGAAGTCACGGAGTTTCACTGGGACGTGCTCGCGAAGCGTCTGCGTGAACTCGCATTTCTCAATCGCGGTCTTTCGATCACGCTGCGCGATGAACGCGGCGAGCAGCTGCGCGAGCGCACGTTTAAATTCGATGGCGGCATTCTCTCGTTCGTCGAGTGGCTGAACGAAAAGAAAGATCCGCTGCATCCAATCATTTCCACGCACGTCGAACGCGACGGCGTCGATGTTGAAGTGGCGATGCAGTGGACCGACACGTATGCCGAACTGATCAGCTCCTACGCCAACAACATCAACACGATTGAAGGCGGCATGCATCTGACCGGTTTCCGCACCGCGATTAGCAACGCGGTCAACGCCTACGCGCGCAAACGCGGCATGCTCAAAGAAAACGAAGCCAACCTCTCGACGGACGATTGCCTGGAAGGCCTGACCGCGGTCGTGTCAGTGAAACTCGGCGAGCCGCAGTTCGAAGGTCAAACCAAAACCAAACTTGGCAACGCCAACGTGCGCACCATCGTGTATGGTTTGGTGAACGAACGCTTGGAGTTTTTCTTCGAAGAGAATCCCAAACACGCGCGCACGATCGTCGAGAAGTGCATGCAGGCGCAGCGTGCGCGTGAGGCGGCGAAGAAAGCGCGCGATCTCTCGCGGCGCAAGAACGCGCTTGAGGGTTCCGGTCTGCCCGGCAAGCTGGTGGACTGCAAGAATACCAACCCGGCCGAGAGCGAGATCTTCTTAGTCGAAGGCGACTCCGCGGGCGGCACCGCCAAGGGCGGACGCGATCCGAACACGCAAGCGATTCTTCCGCTGCGCGGCAAGATTCTCAACGTCGAGAAAGCGCGTCTGGACAAAGTGCTCTCGAACGAAGAGATCCGCACGATGATCACCGCGTTCGGCACCGGCTTCGGCGATGAGTTCGACGCGGGAAAGCTGCGCTACCACAAGATCATCATCATGACGGATGCCGACGTGGACGGCTCGCACATCCGCACGCTGCTGCTCACGTTCTTCTACCGGCAGATGAAGCCGTTGGTCGAAGAGGGATACGTGTACATCGCGCAGCCGCCGCTGTATGGCGTGAAAAAAGGCAAGAAGCAATGGTATGCGTTCAGCGAGGGTGAGCTGCGCTCCATCATTGGTGACGACGGCAAAGATTTTAGCGTTCAGCAATACAAGGGCCTTGGCGAGATGGATGCCGAGCAGCTCGCCGAGACGACCATGGAGGTCGGCAACCGTCGTCTGAAGCGGATCACCGTGGAGGACGCCGTGGAAGCCGAGCAGATCTTCACCGATCTCATGGGCGACAAAGTGGAGCCGCGCAAACAGTACATCTTCGAGTTCGCCAAGTCAGTGAAAACCCTCGACTTGTAGTCGGGGTATACTGCCCGGCGGAGGGACTCTTTGCGCAGACTCGGCCCGGCGCTGGCAGCGCTGGTCATCATTGCAGTACTACTCGTCGGGCTTTTGCGTGGCGGCATCGCAATGGCGGCGCTGGATATTGCGAGTCTGGCAAGCGGTTATTCCATCCATGCCGCCGATATGCGCCTGGGCTTGCATCACGGTGCCCTCGTCGATCTGCACGTCAGCCGCGGCGGTGAACCGGTGCTCGATGCGCAGCGCGTGGACCTGGACTACAGTCCGCGCGATCTGCTGCCGGGCAGTCATCACCGCTTCGGCATCACGGCCATCAGCATCAATAGCCCGCACTTCACGCTGATCCATCATCAGAACGGCAGCTACAACGTTTCGCTGCCCAGCGGCGGTCCGCGCGGTGGCGTCGCGGGTCCGCCCAATAGCGTGCCGCTCGACTTCACGATCCGCGTGCGCAACGCGTCCGCAACGCTGATCGACAAGTACCGCTTCTATGCGTCCAGCCGCGTGCAAAGCGTCTCGCAGATCGATGCGGACGTGAACGTCAACGACCAGGCGCGCACATGGTATCGCGTCACCGGCATTCTGAACGACGCCGGTCCGCAGCCGTTCCGCTTGGCGGGCAGCATCGATAAGCAAAGCGGCTTCGCGCTGCACCACATCAGCGCCAAAGCGATTCCGATTGCGACCATTAGCAATTACTTCATCAACTCGCGTGCCGCGCACGTGCTCGGCGGTACCGTTCGCAACATGGACCTCCAGATGTGGTCCTACGGCAGCGGCATTCACATGTCGGGCACGGGCCAGATGGCCGATGGCGCGATGATCGTGCACGGGCTGGATTCGCCGATCGCGCACTTGTCGGGGCCGATTACACTCTTTGACTCGGGATTCGCATCGCAACGTTTAACCGCGAGCGTCGGTCACGTGCATGTCGTGTGCTCGGGCGGCATCTTCGATTTCGTCAATCCGCAGTTCCGCATCGGCGTTGACGGTGGCGGCGATCTGTCGAATCTGCAAGAGATTATGCGCATCGCGCGTGGGCTACCGATCACCGGCGCGCTGAAGATCCATGCGCTCATCGAAGGCGCGATCGACAATCCGGTCCTCCTGATCGGATTTAACGGCAAGCATTGGAACTACGGCGCGGTGCCGCTGGAACATCCGCAAGGGCAAGTCGCGCTGCTCAAAGATCATTTGATCGTGCTGCCGTTCCATGCAGGCTACGGTGCGATGAAGATGCACGTGCAAGGCGATCTGCACCTTGCAAAACAGGTGCACAGCGTTCTCGCCGTGCATGCGATTGGACCCTCAGCGGCCATTCCGTATTTGGGCGCACTCGTTCCGGATCAACCGATCGTCCTCGAAACACTGATGACGGGCGACGATCTCAAAGTCGATGCGCGCGGCTATCTGGCGTCGCTCACCGATGCGAACAACGTGAGCGCATTCTTTGCGCTGGATCGCTTCGGCGAAGGGCAGTTCGGCCCAATGAATTTGCGCGAACCCTCGGGCGGCACGCTCCTTGCCGGCTTTGCGTTGCATCGAAGAGCCGGTAACTCTGCGTTTTGGGCATCCGTGCATGACATGCGCCTGCGCGAGCCGGCGCCGATCCGGCTTCCCGGTGTGAGCATTCCTGAAATGCCTCCAATCGACGCGCAGATCGGTGATGCAAACATTGCCGGTGCCGGTTCGGCGCAAAATGTCGTCATCGGCGGACATGTCACGATGGCGCCGGCAACGATCGCGGGCGTGCCGTTCGATCATGTAAGCGCCGCGTTCGCGGGGCCGTTTGCCGCATCGCATCTCTCGAGCGTCGATGCGTCCGGACCGTGGGGACATTTCACCGGCGGCGGAACGTTCGGTACGGCAATCATCGCTGCGCGCGGCAATTACAACGGCACGCTCGACGGATTACATATGTTCCTGGGTGGACTGCCCGCGCACGGCGCGGTGAGCGGACCGGTCGGCATTGCGATCGCACAAGGCAAGATCTTCGTACAAGTGCAGAACGCGCAGCTCGCGAATGCAACGATTCAAGGTATTCCGATTTCGCAAATGAGCGGAACGATGTCGTTCGCCAACAACGTTCTGCGCATTTACTCAGCGCGCGCCGCGGCTGCAGGCGGCAACGTCGATGTTGCCGGAACGTTTGCGACCGGCACGAGCACGCATCCAACGCAGCTTGCCATCGTCACGACGCCACTGCAGGCAACGGCGCTGCACAGCTTGGGTGTCCCGCTCTCGCGCGGCACAATGCAAGCCGCGGGGACGCTATCCCCCGGCGCCGGCATTCCCAATCTCAACGCGGGCGTTGTCGTTGCCGGCGGCGATCTGCTGGGATATGCGCCGTTCGACATGACCTCCGAAGTCGGTATCGCCAATGCATCGCTTCAGCTGCGCGACGGATTGGCATCGCTCGGCACGACAATTGCGGGTGTCGACGGAAGCATCGGCGGCATTACGCGAAAGGCGCCCACGTACGATCTGCGCGCAAGCGTGCCCGCGGGCGACATCGCTGCGGCGGCAACGATGATGCACGTGCCGTCATATAATGCGCAAGGCAGCTTCTCCGGTGATTTGAATATCGGCGGCGCCGGCGTGCAGCCCGCCGTGAGCGGAACGGTCAGCATCCCCGAAGCATCGATTAACGGTCTTGGCCTGCGCGAGGGGACCGCACGAATCAACGCGAGCACCGCGGGCGTCGATGTGCGCAATGCGCGCGTGACGATCGGTTCCTCGCGCGCGCAGTTTCATGCATCGGTGCACTCGAGCGCGATTGCGTTTTCCATGCATACCGTGCGCGCCGATCTTTCGGACTTCAACGACTACTTCAACACCGGCGATACGCTCGCCGGAACGGGCGCGCTCGATCTCGCGTTCTCGCACTTCAATAATCTAACGTTTACCAGCGGCAACGTCGATATCGACAATTTCCGCTTCCGCCGCCTGCCGATCGGTAATACCGACGCGCGTTGGAGCGGCGTGCGTAATATTCTCACCGGTTCCATCAGCGTCGGCGGCGAGCACGGACTGCTCTCGGCGAACGGTTCGATCGCCTTCGCGCCCTCGCGGTCGATTGGCGGTATCGTGTCAGGATCGCGCTACAATTTACACGCCGCGTTGCAAAACTTCGATCTCGCGACGTGGCTGCCGGCGCTGGGCTATCCGCAGCTGCCGGTAACGGGACGCGTTAACGGTACCGCGCGCCTGCGTGGTGCGTTTCCCCATTTCGATCTGGCGATGGATGCCTCGGCGCACGACGGCACCGTTGGTCCATTTCCAGTGGAGACGGCGATGGTAAGTGCGCAAAGTGCCGGCGATCGCATCAACGTCACGCAGATGGTCTTCGCCTTACCGTCGGTTGAAGCGAGCGGCAGCGGAAGTTTCGGGCTCACGCCCAGCGCGCCGATGAGTTTGCAAGTGCATGCGGCTTCGAACGATCTGGCCGCGGTGATCGCGCGCATGACCAAACAACGCTTGCCGATCGCCGGGCAGTTTGAAACGACCGTCACGGTCGGCGGAACGCTGCACGCGCCGTCGTTTTCTGCGGGCCTGGCGGGCACGAATGTGAATCTCTACGGTATTGCGATGCCGTCGTTCTTCGGCGAACTGGCTCTGCATCAACGCAGTTTGCTCATCCGCAACGCGCGCTTCAACTTTGCGCGCGGCAGCATGACGATGGCCGGAAATTTGCCGGTGCAGCTCCAACCGTTTGCGTTTGGTTCGCCGGCTTCGCCGATCGGCATGGACCTTACCGCAGAGAACCTGGATCTTTCGACGTTCCAAACGTTCCTTGGAAATAACACGCGTCTGGGCGGAACGCTCAACGGACACGTCGGGATCTCCGGGCGCATGGGCAGTCCACTCATTTACGGGCAGGTGGCGGTGAACGGCGTGAGTTACGTGAGCGCGCTCGAGACGACGCCAATTACGAACACAAGCGGACAGCTCGGTTTCGGCGGCAATACCGCAACGCTCACCAAACTGCACGCGCAGCTAGGACGCGGCGTCCTCGATGGTTCGGGAAGCTTGAACTTCGGCGGTGCGCTTACGGGCGGACCGCTGGCCTACGGCATTGCGGTGACCACGCGCGGCGCGCAGCTGAGCTCGCCGCTCTTCGGTTCGGCCAGCTTCGATTCGCGTTTGCGCCTGACGCGGAAGCCGGGGCAGCTGGCGGTGCTCAGCGGCACGGTCGCGGTGAATGATGCGGTCATTCCGCTCTCGTCGTTCCTGCAATTCAGCGGCCCGGCCGGTGGTCAGGCTGCCGGACCACCGCTGAACCTCGGGTTCGACATGGCGGTGACGGCCGGCAAGAACGTGCGCGTGCGCGGCGGCGGCGCCGGGATTTTCGGCCTGGACATCGGCGGCAGCGGCAACGTGCATCTTGCCGGCACGCTTCAAAAACCGACGCTTGAGGGCGTGTTCAACTCCGCCGGCGGAACGATGACGTACATCGACCACGCCTTTAAGGTCCAGCAAGGCAAGGTCACGTTCACCCCGCAGAACGGCGTCCTGCCGGACATCTACGCCATCGCGACGACGCATGTTCTCAATCCCGATCCGAACACTGCGCGCAATCCGACCGGGTATGCCGACATTACCGCGCAGGTCACGGGAACGGTGCCCGACGTGAAGGTCTCCTTCACGACCAATCCGCCCGGCTACACCGAACAGCAGATCATCGCGCTCCTCTTGCCGTTCAATGGCCTGGTCGGGCCGATTCAGTTTACCGAATCCGGCGGCGCGATTCTGCCGGAAGGACAGCTGCCGGGCGCGCCTGCCATTCCCTCCGGCGTTTTGCCGAACGTCTTCGTGCAGCGGCAGAACGGCACGGTAACCATCGGTCAGGAAGCATTCAACATTTTGAACACGCAGTTTGCGTCCGGCATACTCTCGCCGCTTGAGTCGGCGCTCGGCAATACGCTGGGATTGTCCGACGTCAATCTGACGGTCGACTATGGCGGCAACGTGGGGCTGGGCCTGCGGCGCCTGCTCGGCGGCAACGTCTACGCGATTTACGGCACCACGTTCACGGTGCCGCAGCGGCAGACGTTCGGCGTTGCATACCAGCCGACCGCATTCACCTCTGCGCAGTTCACGATGTTCGTGCAGCAGGGTGCCACGCCGCTGTTTTTGACGCCGAATCAGACGCTGTCCAACAACGCGCGCGCGAGTCTGGGGCAGGCGCTTCAAGGACAGAACGGCTTCACATTCCTGTTTCAGCGGCTTTTTTAGAGCCGGTTTAATGCAAGGACCACCCCAGGCTACCGCGAACAGGCGGTGCGGGTCGAAACGGCGCGCACTGCGGGCGCGTTACAGTCCTGACGCGAGCAGCGTTGGAACGATCAAGCTCTCAATAGGAAAGAACTGGTAATGACCTCTAGCCTCTGGCGTGCGCTGGCACTCGTGGGTGTGATCGCGTTGCTGATTCCGGTGACCGGCGCTGCGGCGCCCGCACCGAAAATTGTTTCTGTCGACGTCTCGGGCAACGTGCACGTTCCGACGCAGACGATCATGTCCGTGGTGCAAACGCGCCCGGGCCAGCCCTACGACCCCGCGGTCGTGCAAGCCGACTTGCAGCGCATTTTTGCTTTGGGCTACTTTGCCGATCAAGCCGCACCGCTGATCCGTCAGCGGCCGGGAGGCGTCGCGGTCACGTACCGCGTGATCGAGAATCCGGTCGTTACGAAGATTGCGTTCGCGGGCAACGCGCACGTGCCGAACGACACGCTCCTTGCGTTGATGGATACGTCGGTGGGTCAGGTGCTCAACACCGGCACGCTGCGTCAAGACTTTTTGAAGATCAACTCTTACTACGATCGCATCGGGTACGGCGGCCAGTTGCCATCGCACGTCAAGAATTTAAACATCGACGCAAAGACGGGCGCCCTGACGATCGATATTCAGGAAGGCCTGACGATTACCGGCGTGCAGATCGGCGGCGATCCGATTCTGCCGCCCAACGTGATCCTGCCGGCGCTCAACGTCAAGCCGGGCGAAGCGTACAGCGACGCGCTCAAAGATAAAGACGCGCAAGCCGTGCAGAAGCTGTACGACAAGTACAACTTGCTGATCGGCGACTTCGAAGGCGGCCCCGATCCGGCCACCATCGACGAAAAAGCCGGCACTGCGGTCGTGAAGTACGACATCTACGTTGCCCGCGTGGGCCTGGTGCAAATCACCGGCAATACGAAAACGAAAGATCAAGTGATCCGCCGTCAGCTCTTCGAGCGCCCCGGCATGATCCTCTCGAAGAACGGCGTGCAGCGCGATCTTGAAGCGCTCAACAACACCGGTTTCTTCAGCAAGGTCGACGTCAATCCCAAACCGTGCCCGGAAGAAATGATCAAGAAACAGCCGGGCTGCATCGTGCTCGACTGGATCGTCACCGAACAGAAGACGGCCACGGCTTCCGTCGGCGCCGGCTACTCGGGCGGCCTGACCGGTCAGGGCTTGTACGGAACCGTCGGCTATTCGGACACGAACTTGCACGGCACCGGCAACGCTGTTTCGCTGCAATTCGAACGCGGCTCGCGCAACTACCTCACGCAAGCGCAAGTCACGATTCCCTACGTCGGCAACACACGCAACTCGCAAAAATACAGCTTCGGCGCGAGCATCTTTGCCAACGGCAGCACGTACTTCTATCCCGTGTACACCACGGCGGTTGGTGCGGTGGCATCACCTGCGCCCGGACAAACGCCGCTGCCGATTCCTGTGACGCTGCTGCCGAATAGCAATGCGCAGCTCGTCTCAGGCGTCGTTTCCACGAGCCAAGCCAAACAGCAAGGCGCGACATTCAATATCGGCCGCCGTCTTGGCGCGATCGATCAATACATCGCCTCGGTCGGCGTGGGTATCACGCGCGTGCGCAACAGCACGACGGTGCCGGCGCCGTACTACTTCCAGAGCACGCAGCCGAACATTATTGCGGCACCGTCGCCGGGTCCACTCCAGAATCTCTCGAGCAATACCGGCACGTTCGGTATCGTCGCGACCTCAATCGCCAACATCAATACCGGTCAGCCTTACGCACTCAACACGTTCACACTCGGCCTGGGCACCGACTCCGCTCGCGTGCTGGATGATATCTTCAATCCGCGCCGCGGACAGACGTTCAGCATCTCCGAGACGTTTTCGAATCCGGGTTTTGGCTCGAACTTCCGCTTTACGCAAACCGTCGCGGATGCCGCCAGGTTTATTCCGGTGCTGAAAGACTCGACGCTCGCACTGCATGGGCAGGTGCGCGGATCGACCGGCGCAATTCCGCCGAGTAATCTCTTCACGTTCTCGGATCAGCAGCTGCGCGGGTACGATTCCGTCTTTTACGGCACGGACACGGCGCTGGGTCAGGTCGAGCTGCGTAAGCCGCTCACCGCGGATCGCAAGTTCGGCATCGCGCTGTTCTTCGATGAGGGCGCGTACCGCGTGCGGGGCGCGCAACCACTGCTCGATCCCTACACGAACCGCATCATCGGGTACCCGGGCGATTGGGCCAACCGCGGCGACGTGGGTATCGGCTTGCGTTTCGATGTGCCGCAGCTCGGTCTGCACACGATCCGCATCGATTTTGCTAAAGGTTCCAACG
>CAZERJ010000074.1:0-3354 GCA_964514445.1 uncultured bacterium
TTCCTCGCAAAGCTTGAAGAAAAGCTGGCTTAACGCTACCTTTATATTCGAACGGAAGCAGCCCCCTCCCTTAAATTGCAGGGTGGGCAAGCAGCATGCCGTAACGATTAACCGCGCTTGCTTTGGGGTAACTGCGACATGATGCTTGGTTTGTCGCTTGGCTTACACCGTGGTGGCCCTGCGCAAGCCAAGGTTTTCATTCTAGCTAGGAGGATAACTTGAAACGACTGAGCACCGGAGTCCTCAGTGCCGTCCTGATGGTCGGCATGGGACTTAGCGCGGTGGCAGCACCCTCGGCGTCGCATGGCAACATTGGACTCAACGCGATCGCCCAGGCAACAGCTGCCCCGTCACCGGCAGCCACGGCAATGGCCTCGCCATCGTCGGCGCCCGCAACCGCGGCGCCCGCCACGATGGCTCCGGCTCCCCCACCGGCTGCCCCGGCGGCGCCCCCGGCGAACTTTGGTTCCCCGCCGTCCGGACAAATTCCAATCCTCTTCAATGACCATCACGTTTACAGCAAGCCGGACCGCCTAAAGCAGGGCCGTGTTCTGGCTGCGCTGGTCCGCGGCGGCACCATCCTCATCCCGCTACGCTCGATGTTCGAGCAAATGGGTGCCACCGTGAACTACGATCCGGGCACGAAGACGGTTGACGTCACCAAGCCCGGCGCGGACGTGAAGGTCACGGTCGGACGGCCCGAGGTCGTCATCAACGGCGAAACGCGTCCTCTCGACGTTCCGCCCGAGATGTACATGGGCCACGTCGTCGTTCCGGTCCGCGTCATTTCGGAAGGCATGGGCGCATACGTCCAGTGGGTTCCGGATCGTCGCATAGTGGTCGTCCGCTACGCGCCGCCGACGCCGACTCCGGCAACGCCGCCGCCGACCGTAACGCCGGTCCCGCCGACGCCTGTCCCGACCGCACCGCCGACACCTGTCGTCACCGCGTTCGTAGCCGGCGACTACATCATCTCGCCGAAGGTCTACAACGAGTTCAGCCCGGGTAACACCGGCTCGAACACGAACGGTGGCTTCTCGTACCGGATCCACGGTGCGTGGATGTTCGACCTGCTCAACCTTCCGTGGATGATCGAAGGCGACTACCGTCAGTTCAACTACCCGCACACGCAAACCGCGGCCACAACGCCGGCTAACGCTGGACAATTGTGCAGCGGCGTGGGTGGTGCAGCATCACCGGGTGACCCGGGATGCGTCACCGCCATCGGCGGACAGTTCCAGACCTTCGTTCCGGCCTTCACCGCACGTGACTATGAAGGCGACGCGCGTCTGGGCCTCAAGGTTCTCGACCCGCATATCTACATCGGCGTCGGCTACCTGTGGCGCTCCGGCAACTACGGCTATCCGAAGCTCAACAATGTCGGTGGCGGCATCGAGAAGCTCCCGGATCTGCAAAACAACGGATTCACGTGGTACGGCAGCGCGTACTACTATCCGAACGTCAAAGGCACCGGAACCGGATGCTTGACGCTCGGATGCGTCCCGCCGGGCGGCACCTACACCCTTGCGTACGATATTCTTCGGTACGACATCGGTGGTGCGTTCACGTTCGGCACCAACGTCCCGCTGTACATCGAGTTCGGCTTCCTCGGCAGCCACGGCCGCGGCAAGACGAACGCACCGGTTGACTTCAACGAGAACGGACCGTACGTCGGCCTCGGACTGAAGTTCTAAACCGCTCCACTCCCGGTATGGACGAAAGAGTCGCGCTTTGCGCGGCTCTTTCTGTTTTGGCGCGCGTTGCTCTCTTCGCGGGTTGATGTTGAGGGGTGTGAGTGGTGTTTGGGGGCGGCACATGGCTTTCGCGGGCCGCGGTCTCCATCGCGCGTCGTGCGCGATGGAGCCCTTCTGAATTAGCACGGCTCTCGCCATCCTGGCTTCGCCGGGAATTCAGAAGACCCACACCCCTCAACATCAACGCGCTGCGTTCGCTGGTATAAACCGCGTCACGCTGAGCGTGTCCACGCGTCGCGCACCTTACGTGCGGCGTGTTTGTGCAGCGGTGATGTTGGTGTGCTGCTGTGATGTTGGTGTGTTGCGGTGATGTGCGCGTGTCATGGTGAGGTATCGAACCACCGCCGAGGTATCGAGGCGTTTTTACCGCCGGCATAGATGGCGTAGCGATTATGGTGAAGTGTCGCGGTAATGCGCATGTGTCATGGTGAGGTGTCCACCGCTGCGGTGGATGCTCCGCGCCGACGGCGCTGCGCAATCGAACCATGGCCGAGGTATCGAGGCGCGTTAGCGACCTGTCACACATGTCGTACGGCTGGTGCTCTGGCGAGGCGTACGATTTGAGGATAGGAGGCGACATCGTGGGGCTTGTGGATCGGATCATTGATAATGCGGAGCGTGGGTTTGGTGAGAATCTGGATTATTTGCGGGCGGTAGCGCGGTCGTCGGGAGCTGCGTTCTGGAAGTTTGCGGTATGGCAAGTGAAGATTTGCACGCCGCGCTCGCGGGCACAATTGGGCGGCGAGTTTCAAGATGCGTATGATTTCGGTTTTGCTGTATCGGCGAATGACGAGACACGCATCGAAGATCTGCGGCCGGTGATGATTTCGCGCTATGGCGAAAAGGCGCTCACCGATCTTGCCATTGGGATTGCGACGTCGCGTGTGTATCCGGGGATAAAGCGTACGCTCGGATTCGCGCAGTCGTGCACGCTGCGTACTACGCGTGAAATGCCGGAAGCGACGGCTTCAAGATCATAATTGCGAATGCAATCAGCGGTGCGATGAGCGCGATCGTTCCCCACAGGTTCCACGTGCGCGAAAGCTGGTCGTATTGCATGAGCTGTGCGTTTTGCGCTGCTGCTAAGAGCTGACGCTGAACGCGTGACACTGGAGCGAAGGCCAAGCCCGAGAGGATGAAAAGGATCAATGCCCATAGGATCCAGCCGGTTCCGAGGATTGGGTAGTTGCCCACAGATGCGGTCGCGATGCCGCCGATCAGCAGAATGATGATGCCCGGAATCGTGAAGATGCGGTCGGCTTGGATAATCGATTGCATCGCGTAGGCCATTACCGCTGCGTTCTTCGTGCGGTCGGCGGCTGTTTTCCAAAAGATGCCGATCGAAATGTTGCCCAGGAACATCACCACGCCGATGAGATGGACGAGCTTGAGCACCAGGTACATCGCGCTAATGTGGCCTGCGTGTTGGGCGTGTTGACGGCGTTGCCGTCGGGCGTCCCGAAGGTGATGCTGCGGGCGTTGGGGTTGTTGTTGCCGGTGGTGCGCCCGTAGACGGCGTTGCGCCCGTCGCGGGTGTTGTGGTTGCGGCGGGGGTTGGGGTCATGCCCTTCGGTGTTGGTGTGGGCGTCGGGGTTGGCGT
>CAZERJ010000074.1:3454-15346 GCA_964514445.1 uncultured bacterium
GTGGGCGTCGGGGTTGGCGTTGGCGTCGGCGTTGTGCACGGAACGGGAAGAATGTCGAGCTTCGGCTGGCCCGGTGCCGGTGTCGGCGTTGGAGTCGGCGTCGGAGTGGGGGTTGGCGTCGGCGAGGGTGTCGGCGTGCTGTGGCGGCCGCGCTCTGGGCCGGGCGATGGCGTGACCTCGATAACGCCGCACGGAACCGGCGTCGCGAAGTAGTGCTCCGTGAAGCCGATCTTGAGCGAGTTGCGAACGGTTTTGCCGAAGAAGCTCGACGCATATCGTTGAGCAACGATGTTTGCGTATGAAAACGCCTTGTCTTGAAATTCTTGCGTCCAAATCTTGCGGAACATCTGGAAGCCGAGGAAATAAGAACGGGCCAGCTGCGGATCGCGCGGATATTTTTTCGCCCAGTCTTTCAACGCTTCGTCGGCGAAGGACACGCGGGAGATGATCTTCGGATCGGTCGTGTACGCGCCGGCGCGTATCGCCTCGTCGCGAAATGTGTTGTTGATACCGAGGTAGCTCATCTTCATGCGGCCGAAATATTCATCGCCGGGAGCCGCGTTGTGCATCGTCTCCAGAACGTGCTGTTGCCATTTCGAGAGATGCGCCGGAGCGGGGTCACGCGGTTTGGGTACGTCGTGCGGTTTGGTTTTTTGCGGCGCTGCATCGATCAGCATCGCGGCAGCAGCAAGAAAGAGAAATGCCCGTTTCATACTTCGGAAACGGGCATTCCAGGGCAATTCGTTCGTTTACTTCTGAACGGTCACCGGTTGCGTCTGTGCACGGCCCAATTGCGCTCGAGCCGGCCCGAAGAATTCAGAGCGTGGGTACTTTTCCACAACCCAAGCTAGCGTCAACGACGCACGCCGTTGACCTTCGCCCGTGTGAATCGACGAGTAGAGCTGCGAGAGCAGATACACGCTCTTCGGCAGCCATGAATCTCCCGGGTACTTGTGTTCCCAATCGCGGATCGCGTCTTCAACCATGCCGGCTGCGCCTAACATATCGGCGCCGCGGTCCGGATTGTTTGCAACTTTGATCGTGAGATCTTTGAGAGAGTTTCGAACGCCGAGAATGCTCATTTTCAAACGTCCGAAATATTCGTCAGCCGGCGCTACTTTGACGTGATGGCTGACTTTAGCGCGATGGTTTGCCGGATGAGGTTGCGCTGCTATTGAGAGAGCTGTAGCGTTTGCGCTGAAAAGTAAAACAGCTACAGCGAAGAACATCCTGCGCATGAGAGGTGTGCGATCCTTTGCCTTTTCTTCCCCTATGCCACAGGCATCGGCGCGCTCGCTTGATGATTTTAGTCATACGAGTGCCGCTCAGGGCAGCCGGCAACCGTGAGGCTGCTCGCTGCTGCCGTGCAGCTCGCCGCGCACGACCGCTCCGGGTTCATAGCCGCGTGGCGCGGCATTGAGGCTGCCCTGCGTGAAGCGCTCTCGGGCGGCGCAAAGATCGTCGTCCTCCCCGAAGGCACGCTGCCGGCGTACGTGCTTGGCTCGCAGCCCTTTCGCGATGAGGAAATTGCCGCGGCGCTCGAGCGCTGCCGCGAACTCGCGCAGCAGGCACAGTCGGTCGTCATCGTCGGCGCCGCGCGTTCGGCTCCGCAAGGCGTCGCGAACAGCGCGGTCGTGATCGACGCGGACGGTTCGATTGCCGGCGCGGCCAGCAAACATTTTCTCTGGCATTTCGATCGACAATGGTTCGAACCGGGAAGCGCCATCGATCCGGTGCAAACGCGCTTTGGATCCATCGGCGCGCTGATTTGCGCCGATGGACGCATCCCGACGATCGCGCGCACGCTGGTCGAACGCGGAGCGCAAGTCCTCGCGATGCCGACCGCATGGGTTACCAGCGGTCGAGATCCGCGCTCGCTCGAAAATGTGCAAGCCGACTTACTTGCGCGCGTTCGGGCGCGTGAAAACGGTGTGCCGTTCATCGCTGCCAATAAGTGCGGCGTCGAGCAGCGCTGCGTTGCCTATTGCGGAAAGAGCCAAATCGTCGACGCCGACGGTACCGTAGCGCGCATTGCCTCGGAAGATCGTGCAGAGATTCTCTTTTCCGAAATCGAGATCGCCGAGCCGCGCGCCGCGCGTAGCGTGCCGGATACGCCGTATCATGATGCGCCGCAAACACCGCTGCGCATTGCGATCGCCGCGCGAGCGGAGCAGCCGGAAGACCGGCAGCGATTAGCGATCCTTGAAGCGCAGCGTTTCATTCACGCGGGGATAAGTTCATTGGACGATCGCGTCGTGCTCGACCCGGCGGGCCTGGCTACGCTGCGTCTGCGCGGCACGAGTCTTGCCGTCTGGCAAACGCAGATCGATCCGCAGTGGCAAGTCACATTTGCACGAGCGCGGGCGCTCGAACTGCGTATGTACGTGGTGGTTGTGGATCCATCGCGCGAACGCGCCTTTGCCGTCGATCCCGATGGTGCGATCGTATGTGGCACGTTCGGCGAGTATGAGATCGCTTCGTTCGCGTTTGAACCTGCTCGCACGCAGATGACGGTCGTCGCACCCGGTACCGATGTGCTCGAAGGATTGACGCGCGCTGCCGAGCATGCAGCGCTCTAAGCGCCTTCCGTTTTTGCTCGCTGCGTTGTTAGCCATCGCGGCGACCGCACGCGAACCGCATGTGCGGCTGGGAACCTTCGGCATCCAAAACGGCGATCTGCCGGTAATCGCAGGCAGCCGCGTCGTGCTGCGCCCCAGCGGCGCGCCGTCGCGCACTTCGTTCGAACTGATCGGCAGCGGATCGCTGACCGGAAACGTTTTTACCGCGCCGGACGTGCGTGAGCCGGCAACATCCGACGTCATTGCTTCCGCGCAAGGTGCGATTGCTTCACGGACATTCACCACGGTGCCGCCGCCCGGCCCGCAACGCGCGCTGATCGCAGTGGCAGCGTACAACGACGGCATCGTTCTACATGATGCGCGCACATTCGCGCGCTTGGGAACGTTTGCTATCGGCGGGCCGCCGGGTGATGTTGCTTTCACGCGCGATGGTACGCTTCTTGCGCCCGATACGGACGGCACGACACTTGCGCGCGTAACGCGCAATCCGTGGACGCCGCATTGGATCGACGGCGTTCTGCTTGGCAACGAGGTTGCATCCGATCCATCGGGCAGCGATGCATTCATTACCAATCGCGACGTCGGCGGCTTGGGCGCGCTCACGCGCGTGAACGCGGCCGGTGAGAAACAACGCGTCGTCACGGGCGTCACGGCCGAAGGCCTGGTTGTGGATCCGCGGCGGAATTTCGTTTACGCCGGCAACGTCAACGACGCATCGATTGCGCAGATCGATGCGCGAACGATGCGCGTCATCCGAAAAATCGCAAGCGTTCCACGCAGCTTCGGCATCGATCTCGACCGCTCCGGAAAGCGGCTATTCGTTGTCGCGAATATCAGTCCCGATATGCGTGCCGGTAGCGGTTACGTTGCCGCTATCGACGTGCATGACGGTCGCTCGCGGATCGCGGCGCGAAGCGAAGGCATGATGTTTCCCATTGGTGTTGCAGCGGATCGACAAAACCGGCGCCTGTTCGTTACGGACGAGTCGGCGAACGACGTGTACGTGCTCAGTGCATCAACGCTTCGCACGGTACACGCGCCGCTGCAAACATGCCGCACGCCGTGGCGTCCGCGGATTTTTCGCGGCCTGCTTTACGTGCCGTGCACCGCTTCGAACGCCATCGATGTTTTCAATACGCGCACGCTGCGGCGCGTACACGGCGCACCGTTTGCCACCGGCGGTTATCCGCTCAGCGTTGCGGTGTGGCCGTGATCGCACTTCTGGCAGCCATACTGCTGCCGGCGGCGCCCGCGCCACAGGCGCCGTTTCCGCGCATCGTCACCGATGCGGTTTCGCGTTACACCGTTGCCCCAGGCATCGAATATGGCGAGTATCTCATGCGCACGGCAGACGGGCCGCTCGCCGTGCATGCGATTGGCGTGGATCTGCGCAATCCGCACGTGCGCATCTCCAGTGCGCTTGCGCTAAACACGCTCGTCTCGTCCGGTGAGACGCTCTCGTCGATGGCGCACCGCGAGGACGCGATTGCCGGCATCAATGCAGACTACTTCGATATCAACCAAACGAACGAGCCGCTGAATCTGCTCATCAAAAACGCGTACATGATCCGTCCGCCGATGACGCACCCCGTAACGCGTCCTGCGCTTGCCTTCGCGAGTGACGGCTCAGCCGAAATCGCGGAATTCGCCGTGCAAGAGTTTGCGGCGATTTCCAATCGCACGGTGCAGTTGAGCACAATGAACGATTGGCCGCCGCGCGGCGGCGCTGCTCTGCTCATGACACCCGATTACGTTCCGCTTTTCCCCGCACCGGGCGTCATGCTCGCGCGTCTGGTACCGCATGGCGAGGTTTCACCGCTGGGGACGTATTCCATTGATGCATTGCGCGATTCGACGCATCTGCGGCCGCCGGCAACATATCTCGCATTTGGCCCGCAATTCGATCGGGCAGCGCTGCCCGCAACCGGTGATACCGTCACAATCAGTGCGCAGGCAACGCCGCCCATCGACGGCATCCGGACGGCCATCGGCGGTGGTCCGTTACTGGTGAAGGACGGCGCGTGGTATGCAGATCCTCACGGACCCTCGAACGGCGAATTTGCAACGCACATGCCCGCCACGGCTGCCGGTCTCACCGCAACCGGAACGCTCATCATGCTCGAAGTTGACGGGCGTCAACCCGCAGTCTCGATCGGCGTGCTTCAGCCGCAACTCGCGTCACTGCTGATAGCGTTCGGCGCGCACAGCGCACTGCAGTTCGACGGCGGCGGGAGTTCAACGATGGTCGCGCGTTTGCCGGGAGATTTCCAAGCACAAGTTGTCAATAGCCCATCCGACGGAAACGAACGGCGCATCGCCGATGCACTGCTGATCTCAACCGATGTAAAAGCAGACAGCGCCCCCGTTCACATTGTGACGCGTCCGCGAATCATTCGCGCGGTACCCGGTGCGCGTACAACAATCCTGGCCGCGGAAGTAAACGCGTGGGGTCTAACAACGCGTGCGTTTCCGGTGACGTTTGCTGCAAAAAGCGTTGGAACGAGCGTGCTTCGCGTTGCGCGCGACGGATTACACGTCAATGTTCCCGTCGTCGTGACGTCAACGCCGAGCCGCCTTGAAATCGTACCGCAACAACCGGCGGCGCAAGAGCACTCGGCGTTACAGTTGCATGTAAAAGCGTACGACGACGCCGGTTTTCCGATTGCACTACCGCAGACGCTCGCATGGCAAACAACGAACGGCAGTGTGACACCGGCGGGTGCATTCACGGCCGGCTCGAGCGATGCGATTGTTCGCGTGCGCGTTGGAACAACGTGGACGCAAACGCGCGTCGTTGTCGGCGAGCACCAGCAAACGATTCCGTTCGCCGACGCGCAAATCGCATACGACTTTACCGGCGCGCAGCGCGCTGCTTACGCAAACACAAACATTGCGTTACCACCGCGCGCGCTTGGGTTATCGCTCGATGTTTTAGGCGATGGAAACGGGGAGACGCTGCGAACGGCAGTGCTCAATGCGGTCAACGAGCGGTTCCTCTACACGATCGCGCGCATCGATTGGACCGGATGGCGACACGTTGAAGTTCGCTTCCCGCAAGAGTTACCGCAACCGCTGACGCTGCGTTCATTGTATGTTGTCGGACGGATAGGTTCCACGCCGCCGGTCGTCCGCGCTGGTTCGGTGATGCTGAAGAACGTGCGCGAAATCGTTGCAGGCCGCACTGCGACTACGGCTAATTAGGCGGCCCATGAGTATTGAAGCGCTTGCCGGGCGTGCGCTGGATACGGCGCAGAAACGCGGCGCCGCCTACGCGGAAATCCGGTTCGAGGATCACCACAACGAACGGATCGAGGTGCGGAACGGCGTTGTGGCAACGCTGTCGGATTCGGCAAGCCGCGGATATGGCATTCGCGCGCTTCAAGATGGCGCATGGGGATTCGCTGCCGGCTCCGACCTTTCGGAGGACGGCATCGACGCCGTCGCTGCGCGCGCGGTCGCTATCGCGGAAGCCGGCGCAAGTATCGCGCGAGCTCGTATCGGAGAACCGCCGCCCAAAGCATACGTCGACACATTCGCTACGCCGGTCGTGCGCGATCCGCACGATGTTCCACTCGGGGAGCGCGTCGCATTGTTGCTTGACGCGGAAAAAGCACTCCACGTTTCGTCCGCGATCGGCGTAGGCCGCGCATGGATGGATCTATGGAGCATTGAAAAATCGTTCTTTAGCACTATCGGCTCGAATATCGTGCAGCGTATCCGGCAAACAGGCAGCGGCATTCAAGCGATGGCGGTAGGCGAAACGGAAGTACAAACGCGCACGTTTCCGGGCGACATCGGCCTCTACAAGCAAGGCGGATGGGAGATCATCGAACAAGCGCAGCTGCGCGAGAATGCGGCGCGCATCGGCGAGGAAGCCGTCGCACTTCTCGCAGCGCCGCAATGTCCCAGCGGTGTGTTCGACATCATTTTGGGCGGCTCGCAGATGTCGCTGCAAATGCACGAGTCGTGCGGACACCCCGCCGAACTCGATCGCGTCATGGGGTGGGAAGCAAACTTTTCAGGCGTATCGTTCCTGGAGATCGACCAACTCGGCAAACTCAAGTATGGCTCCGACATCGTGACCATCGTAATCGATAACACGATCCCCGAGGGGCTGGCAACGGTCGCTTACGACGATGAAGGCACGCGCAGCACGACATCCGACATCATTCGCAACGGCGTGCTCGTCGGCTACGAAATGAGCAACGATACGGCACGCGCGATCGGGCGCGAGAGCAACGCATGCGTGCGCGCGCAGAGCTGGGAATTCGTACCGATGATCCGCATGTGCAATCTAAACTTGCTTCCCGGCACAACGCCGTTCGAGAACCTATTCGATGACATCAAAGACGGCATTTACATGGAGAGCAACCGCTCGTGGTCGATCGACGATCACCGGCTCAACTTTCAGTTCGGTTGCGAGATCGCATGGGAAGTCAAGAACGGCAAGCGCGGCCGCATGCTCAGGAATCCGACGTATGGTGGCGTAACGCCGGTATTTTGGAATTCGTGCGATGCTATCGCCGATAAGAACTCATGGAACGCATGGGGCACGCCGAATTGCGGCAAGGGCGAGCCGATGCAAACGGGACGCACCGCGCAGTGCGCGGCACCGGCGCGTTTTCGTGGCGTCAACGTCGGAGTCGGTTACCATGGATAGTGCCGCGCGGGAGGCGCTTGCCCAGCGCGCGCTTGCGTTCTCGAGCGCGCCCGAAACGGAAGTTTCCGTATTCAGCGAGCTCAGCGAACTCACGCGTTTCACGCACAACACCGTGCATCAAAACGTCTCCTCCACCGACGTATCGATAAAAATCCGTGCGGTCATTGAAGGACGGACCGGCGTTGCGGCGACGAATATTTTGGACGACGATCATCTTCGCGCCGCCGCCGAACGCGCGATTGCAATGGCGAAACTCTCGCCGAGCGATCCCGATCGTCCGCCGCTTCCAGGCGGTGGGCCGGCAAGGGCACCTGCGGGATCGTTTATAGATGCAACGGCGCAGGCGTCACCGCACCTGCGCGCGCAAATGTGCGATGCAATTTTCCAATCGGCGTACCAGAACGACTTGTGGTGCGCGGGTTTTGTCACCACCAGCAGCGCGGGTACGACGATCGTGAATTCGCAAGGCGTGCGCGCGTCCTTCGACGGCACCGATGCGTCGATCAACGTTAAGATGAGCGGCAAGACGTCGAGCGGTTTTGCGGAGGGTTATAACGCCGACGTGCGCGCGCTCGACGCCGCCGCTATCGGAAAGGTCGCCGCGCAAAAGACGCTTTCCGGCGCATCGCCTAAACAAGTCGATCCCGGCGAGTGGACCGTCATTTTGGAACCGGCGGCGTTCGGCGAACTATTCACCTATATCGGCGATCATTTTTCCGCGCAATCGTACGACGAAGGCTCTTCGTTCCTGACTGGAAATCTTGAAAAATCCGTGCTCGGATCGAACGTCACGGTAAGCGATGATTACGCACACCCGCTAGCGCCTGGAATGCCGTTCGACTACGAAGGCGCACCCACGCAGCGCCCCACGCTCATCGAACGCGGCGTCGCGAAAAACATCGTCACGGACAGTTACTGGGCGCACAAACTGGGACGTCCGAATACCGGTCACGCCCTTCCCGCGCCGAACGCATACGGCCCGCAAGCCTTGCATTTAGTCGTTGCAGCCGGCGAGAAACCACTCACGCAGCTCATCTCCGAAACGCAGCGCGGCTTACTCGTGACGCGCTTTTGGTACATCCGCACGGTTGACGAAAAGAAAGCGATCGTCACCGGAATGACGCGCGACGGCACGTTCCTCATTGAAAACGGTACGATTACCCGCGGCGTTCGGAATCTGCGCTTTAACCAGAGCATTATCGAAGCGCTCAATGCTTGCGAGTTTGGAAACGAGCTGCGCAGGACCGGCAGCTATTCGTATTCGATCGTTGTGCCGGCGGCGAAGATCAGCGGTTTTACGTTCTCGAGTACGACGAACTTCTAACCGCCGCAAACCCGCAGATCACCAGGCCCGCGATCACCAGCGGCAAGAACGGAACCGCCGATGCTTGCAGCGCCGGATAGCTCGCAACGTCGCCGCGCAGCAGCAATCCGCCGATGCGCTTGCGCTCACCGGATGCGGCAATGCCGATGCCGCCCGGAACCACATCGAAGAGCACCGCAGCGGTTCCGGCAGGTGCGACGCCGCTGCGCAAAAGCGCGATCTGCGATGGTGTGAACAGCACGGCCTTCACGGTTTTATTCACCGCCGGAACGGTGAACTCGTCCGTTTGCACCTGCATGCCGGCAACTTGCGCGGTATGCTGCATCAGCAACACAGGCGAGAGAAACGGAAATCCGGGATTCGCGGGTTGCGTGATCGTCAAATGATTTCCCCGCAAATCTTCGGCTTGCACGTGCACGACGTCGTGCGGTTGCGCGAGAAATGCAGCCGATGTCGTGTAACGCCGGGACGGAATGACAGAAGCATCGGCGGGAAACGAAACGGCGCCGTAATCTCTGGTTGAAACGGTGGATCCCGGCACGCCCGCGATCGTCTGCGTATCCGGACCGAGCAGCCCGCTTGCAACGCCGGCGGCAACGATCAGCGCTGCCCCCGCGAGCGCGATTCTGCGGGGCCGCGAAGCTTTGCGCAGACCCCGCGTGGCAATAATCAGCAGGGCAGCGTTCACGGCGTTGTACCACCCGTAGTGATACAACGGGCGGCCGGGCAGCAAGATTTGCACGATCGTCATAGCGATCGCGCATGCAAGCAGCAGCGCGAACGTCACTTACGAGCTGCGCAGCATCGGATTGACGGTTTGCTGCAAGTCCTGTATTGACACCGGGCCGTCGAAGCCGCGAACGATCGTTCCCGTTCGATCTATCACGACACTTGCGGGTAATCCCAGCGATGCATACGCGCGGCCGTACTGCTGATCGGTGTCGATCCAAATCGGATACGCGATGCCCAGCGAACGAGCAAACGCAGCCGCGTGCTGCGCGGATTCGCCTTCATCGATACCGACGACCACAACGCCGCGATCGCGATCGGCCGCGTAGAGCCGCTGCAAATCCGGCATCTCCGCACGGCACGGCGGGCACCACGACGCCCAAAAATTCAAAACCACGATTTTTCCGCGAAACTGCGCGAGCGATTGCGAGCGGCCTGAAGTATCCTGCGCGGCATAACTCACCGCCGGCTGACCACCGAGCGATTGCGGACCAACGCCGCTGCTATACGGGCGCAAATAAACCGAAACGAGCACCGCGATCAGCACGACGGCGCCGATGATATATTTCACCAATCGCCCATTCGGTCGGGGTCGACCTCTCCCTCGAATGCGACGGTGCCCGGCGGCATGACGGCGGCAAGAACGCGCACGCCTTCGTAGCGCAGCTCGCGTCGCAATCCGTCACCGGAGCGCGAATAGAGCACGCTAAAACGCTCGAGCACGTCCGGGCTGCACAGCACCGTCGACGGCCGCACGTGATACATCTGTTGAAAGCTGCGGTACGCCCGTTCAAAATCGATGCTGCTAAAATGCCGCCCGAGCCGCGCTTCGCGGCGCACGTGTTCCAGGTAAGCCTCCTTTGCCGCACGAAACCGCAGGGCCGTGCCGGCTCGCATTCTCGACGGCCGCGCGCTCGCGAACGAGTTGCGCGCCGAGCTACTGTCCCGCAGTACCGCGCTTCGCGAACGAGGCGTGCATCCCCGGCTGGTCATCACGCTTGTGGGTGAAGACGAAGCGTCGATCGCCTACGTTCGCAACTTGGTCAAGACCGGTGAGCGCGCCGGCATTGAAGTGGACGTGCACGAACTGGCCGCCGGCGCAACCACCGACGACGTTCGAGAACAACTCTCGCGTTTCAACAGCGATGCATCGGTGCATGGTGTGATGCTCCAGCAACCGTTGCCCGCGCACCTGAACATCCGCGACATTGCAGATTGTATTCCAGTGCACAAAGATGTTGACGGAACGCATCCCACCAACCAGGGCCACTTAGCGTTCGGCACCGCGCAGTTCGTGCCCGCAACGCCGGCTGCAGTAATGCTGCTGCTCGAACGCAGCCCGCACTGGCCGCTGCGCGGGCGCACTGCGGTTATGATCGGGCGATCGGTCGTCGTCGGCGCACCGGTTGCCATGCTCATGATGGCGCAAGATGCGACCGTCACGGTGCTTCACAAAGAATCGCACAGCTTGCAACCGTTCACGAAGATGGCAGAGATCGTC
Source organism: uncultured bacterium (assembly GCA_964514445.1). Taxonomy (GTDB): domain Bacteria; phylum Vulcanimicrobiota; class Vulcanimicrobiia; order Vulcanimicrobiales; family Vulcanimicrobiaceae; genus DASSRQ01. The sequence goes on from CAZERJ010000074.1 coordinate 14,248, forward strand.
GTCATCGCTACCGGCGTGCCCGGCCTCATCGGCGGCGCCGACATCGCTGCCGGTTCAACCGTGATCGACGTCGGCACGACGGTCGTCGGCGACGAACTCAAGGGCGACGTCGACTTCGAGAGTGCCTCGCAAGTGGCCGGCGCCATCACACCCGTTCCAGGCGGCGTCGGCCCGGTCACCAACATCGCTTTATTACGCAACGTGGTTAAAGCAGCAGAAGCCTCAACCGTCGTGTCGCGCTGAAAAGCGACATTAGTTTGCGCTGAAGTACTTGCCGAAAAAGCGTTCTTGGGAGGCGCGTTGTTCGTCGCCGGGTTGTTCGGCTGCGCGGCGTTCGAGTTCTTTGGCCCGGCGTTCGAGCAGCGTTTGCAGTTGTGGCAATAAGCGTTGCAAAAAATCGCGTTCCAGTTCTAGCCGCTCTTTGGTGCTGTTCACTTCCAGTAAGCGTTGCTTGATCTTGTCCGAGACCTGAAGTGCATCGCCTATAAGGTATGACGTCGTTTGCGGATCGCCAGGAAGATCGACGCTGGCTTCTTGGCCGCTGAACTGCACGATGAGATCCAAATACTGCAAGAACAGCTCGCGCACGTCGTCGCGCAGCTCGGCCATGGGCGTATCGAGCCGTTCGTCTTCTTCCAACAGGTCAGCCTCGACGACCAGATACGGCTCGCGGCTCACGACATTGCGTATCGCAAAGCGCTTGCGGCCAACGGTGGAGACGTAAAACCTGCCGAACGGTAACGGCGTCACTTCACGGATTTCCGCCACGGATCCAATTTCGTGCGGCTGAACGTCCGGGTCGCCGGCTTCCTGGCCTTCGCGGATCAACACGACGCCAAACCCTTCACCTGTTTCCAGACACTCGCCGATGAGTTGTTTGTAACGGGGTTCGAAGACGTGCAAATTGAGCACGGCTCCCGGAAAAAGCACCGCGTTGAGCGGGAACAACCGCAAACGCACCGACATGGGAGGCAGTGCTTTCCGCCGGGAGGGGAACCGCGCCTGCCGTGCCAAGGCCTCTCATCCATGGAAGAGTTGCCCGTCGCGCACCCGCTGCTGCTCGAACTCGAGCAATTCTCACGCAAGGAAGGCGTGCCCG
>CAZERJ010000075.1:0-15297 GCA_964514445.1 uncultured bacterium
TCGCGCGGCTGCATCGCCGTTCCGCCGAGTTCAACACCCGATGAAGTTTGACTCACGCCGTTCGAACCGGCGTGGTCTTCGTTGACCTTCACGCTGAGTGCGTCGTTGATATTCGGCAGCGTTTCCGCGGTGAATTCAACGTCGACGACGTTACCCGTAACTTGGACGACTTTTCCGGTTGCCATGGTAAGTTTACGATCCTCCGGCGAGCGCTTCGGCCCCGCCTACGACTTCAAGCAGTTCTTTGGTAATCGCGGCTTGACGCGCATTGTTCATTTGAACGGTAAATTCATCGATGAGTTTGCCGGCGTTGTCGGTCGCATTGTTCATCGCGATCAGCTGTGCTGCGTAAAACGCGGCATCGGTCTCCAGCATCGCCGAAAAGATGGTGAACTCGAGATACTTCGGCAGCAGGCGCGAGAGCACAAACTCAGGTGACGGCGCGAATTCGACCATCGCCTTTGCTCCGTCGTGCTTTTCTTTTTCACCGGCGACATCGGCGGCAGCGATTGGAATGAGCTTGCGCACTTCGGGCTTCTGCGACATCATCGAGACGAACTTCGAGGAAATCAGCACGATGCCGGAGATGTTCCCCGCGATAAAATCTTCGCTGACTTTCGCCGCGACTTCGCGCGCTGCGCCGAGCTTGGACGGCGTATTGAGCTGCCATGCGGGGCGGTCGCCCATCCCCCAGCGGCGCACTGCATTGCGTGCTTTGTTGCCGACGGTGTAAAAGACCGCATTCGACTGATCGCGGCGGTAGATTTCGGCTGCTCGCGTGACGTTCGAGTTGAACGCGCCTGCCAGCCCTTTGTCCGCCGTCATCAGAATGACGCCCGAGGGTGCGCCGGACTTGCCTTCCTTCATGAAAGGATGGTCGACACCGCTCGCGTTGGCAACGAGATCGCGCAGCATTTCGCTCAGCGTATCGGCGTACGGGCGCGCTTGTTTTTGCGCTTGCTCCGCACGGCGGATCTTCGCCGCAGCGACTTGCTTCATCGCCTTGGTGATCTGCTGCGTGTTCTTGAGCGACCGGATGCGGTCTCTCAGGTCCTTAACTGATGGCATTAAAAGCTCTTGTTGTACTCTTTCAAAGCAGCTTCGAGCTTCTGCTTCGTGTCATCGGAGAGCTGGCCGCTTTGGCTGATCGCATCCGGAATCTCCGCGTGCTTCTCGTGCAAGAACGTGACGAGGCCGCGCGCCCACTCCTGAAGGCGCGAGGTTTCGATGTCGTTCACGAAGCCTTTGGTTGCACCGTAAATAATCGCAACTTGATCTTCGTTGGCCATCGGCTGGTACTGCGGCTGTTTGAGCAGTTCGGTCAGTTTCTCACCGCGCAGCAACTGATTTTGCGTGGCTTTGTCCAGGTCGCTGGCAAGCTTCGCAAACGCCGCGAGGTCGCGGTATTGCGCCAGTTCCAGTTTGAGCGGGCCGGCGACGCTCTTCATCGCTTTGGTTTGTGCCGAACCGCCGACGCGCGAGACCGAAAGGCCGACGTCGACCGCAGGACGGATGCCTTGGAAGAACAGCGAGGGCGTAAGATAGATTTGACCGTCGGTGATCGAGATCACGTTGGTCGGGATGTACGCCGAAAAGTCACCGGCTTGCGTCTCGATGATCGGCAGCGCCGTCATGGAACCGCCGCCGAGATCGTCGGAAAGTTTTGCCGCGCGTTCCAGCAGTCGCGAGTGCAGGAAGAACACGTCGCCCGGATATGCTTCGCGGCCCGGCGGACGGCGAAGCAGCAGCGACATCTCGCGGTACGACTGCGCGTGCTTGGTCAGGTCGTCGAAAATAATCAGGACGTCTTTGCCCTGATACATAAGCTCTTCGCCCATCGACGCACCCGCAAACGGCGCAATCCAACGTAGCGCCGCAGCATCGGACGGACCCACGGAAACGATGGTCGTGTACTCCATCGCGCCCTTTTGCTCGAGGATCTGCGCCAGCGCAGCGACGGTGGAGTTCTTCTGACCGATCGCAACGTAGATGCAAAAAACGTTCTTGCCTTTTTGATTGATGATCGTGTCGATCGCAATTGCCGTTTTACCGGTGGTGCGGTCACCGATGATCAGCTCGCGCTGGCCTTTGCCGATCGGGATGAGCGCGTCGATGGCGCGGATACCGGTGAACAGCGGCTGTTTGACGGGTTGACGCTGCACAACCGTCGGCGCAACGTTTTCAATCGTGCGGTACCTTTTGGTTGCGATCTCGCCCTTGCCGTCCACCGGATTGCCGAGCGGATCGACAACGCGTCCGAGGAGCGCTTCACCAACGGGAACCGACGCGATGCGGCCCGTGCGGCGCACTTTGTCGCCTTCTTTGATGTCTTGGTCGGGGCCCATGATGACGACACCGACGTTGTCCTCTTCGAGGTTCAGTGCAACACCTTGCAAGCCGTTCGGAAACTCGACCAGCTCGGAAGAACGCACGCCCGTCAGGCCATACACGCGCGCCAGGTTCGCACCGACTTCAATGACGGTGCCGACCTGATCTTGTTGCACGCCCGCATTGAACGAGGCGATCTGTTCTTTGAGGATTCCGGCTATTTCATCTGCGTTAATCATTTTAAAGGCGCTCCGTCCTAGACTCCGCGCCCCCCGTAAACGGGGCCGCCATTACGCAGGGCGCATATAGGTTGATCTTGTTTGAGCTCTCCCAGTGGGCGCCCAATTTACACATTTGTTTTTGCATCTAGTTCTTCGCGAATAAGGCGCGAGTTAATTCTTCAAGGCGTCCGGCAACCGAGCCGTCGACGCGGCGATCGCCCATCTCGACGCGTACGCCGCCGATCAAAGTGGGATCGACCGTTTGCTGCACGTCGAACCTCTTGCCGTACAGCTGCTCCAGACGTGAAACCAGCGCACGCAAGTCCTCGGCACTGAGTTGCTGAGCAGCCGTCACACGCAGCGTTTGCGCGCCGCGCGCTTGCTGCTGAAGCGACTCGAACTGCCGAACGATCTCGGGCAGCAGCGATTCGCGCCGCTTGCGCACGAGAAGCAGTACGGTGTGCAGCGAGACGTCGTCAGCCTTACCGGCAAACGACTGGGCCAGCACGTTTTCTTTCGTCCCGCGCTCGACGACCGGCGAAAGAAAGAACTCTCGCGTCGCGTCGTTATCATAGAGCGCATCGGCCAGCATGCGAAGATCGTTTCCGGTCTGATCCTGCGTTCCGCGATCCGACGCCAGTTGAAACACGGCTTGCGCGTAGCGGCGCGCGACGGTTTCATTCGCCATTAGTTGTTGCCACCGTGTCCGAGCGAGTCGAGGAAATTCGCAATGAGCTTTTCGTTTACGTTCGCATCGACGCGCTCACGCGCACGGGCGCGGGCGGCATCGAGCGCCTGGCTCAGCAGTTCATCGCGATATTGTTCGCGCGCGGCAGCACGGGCGCGGTCTAGTTCGCCTTTGGCGCTGCGCACGGCGCGTTCGCCCGCCTCCCGCGCTTCTTGCTCGATGACGGCAGCTTCTGCCGCTCCCTGGCTGACGGCCCGCGCTTTGATGCCCTCGGCATCTTCATTTGCCGACGCAATCTCGGCTTGCACGGCTTGCGCGGCGGCCTTCGCTTGCGCGAGATGCTGTTCCGCGGTAGCGATACGGTCGTTCGCGCGCTGCTGCGCGGCGAGCACGCCCGGCGTGATGAATTTATGCCAGATCCACACCAGCAGCGCGACGAACAGAATCGCCGAGACGACTTCAGATGTGACGGCTATCTGTTCGTAATTCATCGCTCGACCTCTTTGAGCGTGCGCGAGAGCACGAGCTCGGCAAGTTCGCGAACGGTTTGCGCTTCATTGGCGCGTGCCGCTTTGAGCTCGGCATCGACCTCCGCGTGCGCGCGCTCCACCTCTTGCGCGGCTTGCGCGTTGAATTGCGCGGAGATCTCGGCGGCTTTGTTCGAGGCGTCTGCGCGCGCTTTGGCGATCGCCGTTTCAGCCTCGCGGCGCGCCGCCGCTCGGATTTGGTCGGCTTGCGCGCGGCCCTGCGATGCCTGCATCTGGTACTTGCCGTATTCGGTCGTCAGGCTATCGATGTATTTGCGGCGTTCCGCAATCGCCTTACCGACATGACGCAAGAAAACCAGATGCAACACAGCATAAAAAATGCCGAAGTTGATCAGCTGGATCAGAATGTCCGGTAAGTCGAAGCTGAGGAACACTTAGTGGCCGGCACCAACGATCGTCGTGACGAGCTTCGGCACGTTTGCCACGACGAAGAACAGATACAGCGCAAGACCCAACGCGATAAACGCGTTCGCTTCAACGAAGCCGACGCCGATGATGAGGAACTGGAAAATGTTCGGACGCGCTTCAGGCTGACGCGCAATCGCTTCAACTGCACGAGCGCTCACCAAACCGTCGCCAATCGTCGTTCCGAGGGCGAATGCTGCCGTCACGATGGTAAAACCAATTGCGGCGGCGGCGGCGATGATGACTTGAGAATTCAACGGATAATCCTTTCTATGATCCTAATGTTCGTCAGCAAGGGCGAGGGAAAGATACACGATCGCCAGCAGCACAAACACGAATGCTTGCAGCGCTCCAACCGCAAAGTTGAAAAACTCCAGCAGCAGCGGTCCAAGGAAGGCCGCCGTGAGCGAAAGGTTGAGGGGCCCGATGAAGATGTGGCCCACGATCACCTGATACACGACGAACAACAGCAGTTCGCCGATGAAAATATTGAAAAACAAACGAAGCGCGAGCGTCGTCGGCCGCAGAACTTCTTCCAGGATATTGATTGGCAACATCGGCCAAAACGGTTTGACCAGGTGTGTGTAAAAGCTGATGCCTTCCTTGCGAATGCCGGAAACCTGAATCAGAATGAACACCATGACCGCATACGCCACGGCAGTATTGAGATCGGCCGTCGGGGCGCCGCCGAACGGCAAGCCGAGCGCTTTAAACGGAAAGAAGCCGACTTCGTTCAGCAAGAAAATGAAAACAAAGATGGCGATGAAGAACGGAACGAACGGCTCGCCCTTTTTGCCGAGCGTGCTGGTGACGAGATCTGCGATGTAGTTGATGAGGCCTTCGACGACAGTTTGACGCTTATTGACGCGCGCCGACGTGTAGCTACGCCCGATCCACCAGAACAAAGGAAGCGTCACGGCCATGACCAGCCACGTGGTCAGGACCGTATCAGAGTGCACCGTCCCGAACGGCAGATGCCAGAGGGTGTGCTCGCCAATTTGCTCGTGCAACGACTTCTGCTCACTTAAGACGCGCGCCCCACACGGACCGTGTGGAGCACGAACGGAAGAAACAAGGCCACTATATAGACGGCCATCGACCACCACGAGCCAACGGCCGCAAAAACCCCCGCGACTATACCGCACACCCCAACGCGGAGAAAACTACTTATGACGAATGTTTTGGGGCTGCCCCCGGCGGTCAATTTGGCTCCCGCCCGATGCAGAAGCGCGAAGTTCAGCCCACCCATGAAAAGTCCCGCCAGCAGAGCGGCTAGCGGCATAATCAGTTGGTTCATTATTTCGAGGCACGTAGAAGCAAGCGAACGGCACTGAACCCGCCCAGGAAGACCCCGCCGAAAAATCCCACGATAAACCACCACGACTGGCCGCTGGCAGTTGCTGCCCACCATCCCCCGATGGTGCCCACTAAGACCGTGCCCGCAAACGTCATGCCGGCGCCCAGTGCCGCGTTCACGCCGCGGGTTGAAACGGCTGCGGGTATTCCGCGCCGCGCAGACGCGCGAGCAGCCATTGCACGATACGTCCGGCAGCCTGTCCGTCACCGTACGGATTCGCGGCCCGCGCCATGCGGTTGTACGCATTGCTATCGCTCAGCAGGCGTGATGCAGCGGAAACGATCTCCTCGCGATGCGGACCGACAAGTTCCAGCGTGCCGGCGTCCACGCCCTCCGGGCGTTCGGTTTCATCGCGCATGACAAGCACGGGTTTGCCCAGACACGGCGCTTCTTCTTGAAGTCCGCCGGAATCGGTGAGCAAGAAAAAAGATTCGCGAACGGCTGCGACCATTTGCGCGTAATCGAGCGGATCGCCGAGCACGACACCTTGGCTCGAACCGAGTACCGCATGCGCAACGGGACGCACGCGCGGAGAGGGATGCACCGGCCAAAAGATCTGCGGGCGCTGCGGAAGATTAACGATATCGTGCATCGCACGCGCGATCTCGCGCATGTGCGCATGGTTCTCGCGCCGGTGCGCGGTGACAACGACGATCGGGCGCGCCGAATCGAATCGATCCCACGCGGGAGGAAGCGGAAGATCGTCGCGCGAGGCCGTTTCCATGAACGCATCGATGACCGTGTTGCCCGTCACGACCACGTTTTCGGGATCGACGTGTTCGTCGATCAAATGCCGGGCTGCCAGCGGCGTCGGCGAAAAGTGATATTGCGCGATCGTGCCGGTAAGCCGGCGGTTCATCTCTTCGGGATACGGCATCCACGGATCGTTCGTGCGCAGCCCCGCCTCGACGTGACCGACGGAGATTTGCTGGTAGAAAGCCGCGAGCGCGGCTGCCGTGCTCGTCGTCGTGTCGCCGTGCACGAGGACGACTTCAGGCTGCACCGATCGCAGGACACCTTCCATGCCGATGAGCACGCGCGTCGTGATGTCGGTGAGCGTTTGGTCCGGCGTCATGATGTTCAAGTCGAAATCCGGACGGATCGCAAAGAGCGAGAGCAGATCGTCGAGCATCTCGCGGTGCTGCGCCGTCACGCATACTAGCGATTCGATCTGCGGGTGGGCGGCGAGCGCATGCACGACGGGCGCCATCTTGATCGTATCGGGCCGCGTGCCGAAGACGGAAAGGACTCGTAAACGTTGCATTAGATCAGCGCCGCCTTCAAATGAAAACCGCCGGCGAGCAAAAACGCGACGGCGCCAAGGACCAAACAAATCGCGTAAATCAGCAGCACCGCCTGACGCACATTCAAACCGTACCGAAACACAAGTTGATGATGGAAGTGTCCGCGGTCGGCGTCGGTGATTTTGCGCCCCGAACGCGCGCGGCGGTAAATCGCCGCGGCCGTGTCGATGATGGGCAGCGCAAGCACGACCAGCGGTGCGATCAAACCGACGGCGATTGCCGTTTTACTGGTGCCCATGATCGCGACCGTTGCAAAGACATAGCCGATAAAGAGCGAGCCGGTATCGCCCAAGATGATGCGCGCCGGGTTGAAGTTATACGGTAAGAACCCCAGCGTTGCGCCCGCCAGCGTGACGACGACCAGCGCCACGACGGGATTGCCTTTGAGCACCGCGATCGCGAACAAAAACAAGCACGAGATCGCCGCGAAACCCGAGAGCAATCCATCGAGTCCGTCGATGAAGTTGATCGCGTTCATCATGCCCAAATACCACAGTAGCGTGAGCGGAATGCTCAGCCACAGCGGAAAGTCGATGTACGCGTGCGTGACCGGATTCTGAATATCGGCAATGATGAAGCCGTAAATCAACGATATGCACGCGACGACGATCTGCGCCAGAAATTTGTAGCGCGGGCGCATGCCCATGATGTCGTCCCACAAACCGACGCCCAAAATCAGCATGCTGCCGAACAGCAAGCCGACCAGATTGTGTACGCTGGAGAGTTCCTCTTTCATGAGCTCTTGCCACGTCTCGTGCGGATCCACCGGGAAGAATCCGTGAATGTGACTGAGCGCAACGCCAAGCACGGCAAAGAGCGCGAACGCAAAGCCGACAAACACCGCCACACCGCCGATGCGCGGCTTGGGCACTTCATGCATGCGCCGCTCGCCGATTTCGTCGATCATACCGACGTGGTGCGCGAGGCGGATGATGAACGGCGTGAGCAGCGACGAAACGGCCGCCGCGATGACGAATCCGGCGCCGTAGAGATACGCGGTCAGCGTCACGCGCGCGCGCCCTCCAGATTTGCGAACGGCACGACGGCCACGCCCGCTTCAGCGAGCAATTCTTGCGCGACCGGATCCGGGTAGGCCACTTCAAAGACGATTTTGCGCACCCCCGCACTGATGAGCAGTTTGGAACAATTCACGCACGGTTGATGCGTGGCGTACGCGGTTGAATCCGAGATGTTAATGCCGTGCAGCGCCGCTTGCACGACGGCGTTCGCTTCGGCGTGGGTCGTGCGAATGCAGTGGCCGTCGCGCATCGTGCAGCCGACCTCGGTGCAATGCGCCACGCCGCGCGGCGATCCGTTGTATCCGGTCGTAAGAATCCGGTGTTCGCGCACGATCACGCAGCCAACCGATGCGCGCGGACACGTCGCGCGCGTCGCGACGGTGCGCGCGATCTGCATAAAATACTCATCCCAACCCGGACGCATCATCATCGCTGCGCGCGCACGGCAACCGGAACCGAACTCGTACTTCCGAACATGCGGTCACCGGCGTCGCCCAAGCCCGGAATAATATAACCGTGATCGTTGAGCCGCTCGTCCAGCGCGCAGGTGACGATGCGCACGTGCGGATGCGCACTGTGAATCGCTTTAACGCCTTCCGGCGCGGCGATGAGCGAGATGAACGTCAATTTGGCCGCGCCGCGTGTGGCGAGCGCGTCGATTGCAGCGACGCCCGAGTTGCCGGTCGCGAGCATCGGATCGAGCAGATAGACGTGACGGCTGGAGAGATCGTCCGGCACGTTCGCATAATACGGCACCGGTGCCAGCGTTTGCGGATCGCGATAAAATCCGAGATGCGCGACGACCGCGTCGTCGATCACGCTGAGAAATCCCGGCAACAGACCAAGGCCGGCACGTAGAATCGGCGCGGCCACCGGCCGGACCGCGATGCGCTTGACCGTCGTCTGCACGAGCGGCGTTGTAACGACTTCATCTTCCAACGGAAGTTCGCGCGTGGCTTCGTATGCCAAAAACGCACCGAGCTCTTCGAGCAGCTTGCGAAATACCGGCGTGGGCGTGTCGCGATCGCGCAGGCGGGAAAGCCGGTCTGCGACCGCGGGATGGTCTATGACGTCTAGCATACAGCGCCACTACGTCTTGGCGAGACGCGCTAAGGAGTCTTGCACGGCAACTAAGAACGAACGCGCCCATGAACAGCCGCTTGTTTCTTATTCTCTTTACACTTTTGGCCGCTGTGGTCATTGGTCCGCCGCAGCGCGCGAGCGCCGCGCAAACGTACACCGCCTTTACGGCAGGCGCACAAAGTAAGAGCGGCCTGTTCCCCATCTGGCAAAAGGAAGGCCACACGTATCTGGAGATCTCGCCGGCGCAGCTCGATAAGGATTTTCTCGAAACGATCGTGCCGGGAAACGGCCTTGGCCAAGGACCGGTGTGGTGGGGCGACACGGATTATCTGCCGACCGAGATCGTGCGTTTTCAGCGCCGCGGCGACAAAATCGTCCTGCTTTGGCCGAATTGGTACACGCGCGCGCCGGGCAACCCGAGCGCCGAGCTTGCCAACCAATACAATTTCCCCGACACTGTTTCCGGCATGGGCGACATCGCCGCGGAAGACGCGAACCACATTGTGTTCGATCTCTCTTCACTGCTCTCGGACGAGCTCGATCTGAAGAACATCATCGATCAGAACTTGACGCCGCAAAATGCGTACCGGTTAGATCCGTCGCTCTCGTATTTCGATACGGTCAAAGCCTTTCCGGAAAACGACGTGATCACTGTTTCGCAAACCTGGTCGACGGATTCTGCGCACGTCATCGACACGGCGCCCGACGCGCGCAAACTGCGCATGAACGTTGTCTATAACTTCATTCGGATGCCGCAGAACGATTACCGTCCTCGCTACGCCGACGACCGCATGGGCATTTACGACGACATCTACCTGGATTTCGCGAACGACCGCAGCGGCGAGCGGCTTACGCGATACCTCGTGCGATGGAACTTCGATCCGGCCGATCCTGCGCGGCCGTCCAAGGCGCAGCACCCGATGGTGATTTACATTTCGAAGAGCGTGCCGCCGCAGTACCGCGGCGCCATCACCGATGCATGCCTTGAGTGGAATAAAGCGCTTTCCCGCGCCGGTATTTTGGATGCAGTCCAAGTTCGCTTGCAGCCTGACGATGCGAATTGGGATGCGGACGATTTCCGCTATAGCGTCATTCGCTGGCTCAACGAAGCAACGCCGGGTTTCGGCGCGGATTCGCAAACGCTCTTTAATCCGCGCACGGGCGAAGAGATCCGAACGGGTGTGATCGTGTCCTCGACGGTGGGCTTCAACGCGTATCGCACGTGGAAGTACGTCGTCGATCCGATTCGCTACGGCCGCAACACCGATCCGGTGCCGCAGAAGTTCGTGCACGACCAAGTGTTTTCGACGATGGTGCACGAGATGGGTCACAACATGGGCTTACAGCACAACTTCATCGGGTCGATGGCGTATACGGCGAGCGAACTGCAAAGCGCCGCATTTACCAGCCGCAACGGTATCGCGAGCACGGTGATGGAGTACGCGCCGCTGAATTTGTGGCCGCGCGGCACACCCCAAGGCGATTACTACCAAACCACAATTGGCCCGTGGGATTACTATTCGATCCGTTACGAATATAAGCCGATTCCCTCAGCGCGCACGCCCGAGGATGAGATTCCGACGTTGCGGCGTTGGGCCTCGCAGTGGAGCGATCCGAAATACCGGTACATGTCCGACGAGGACGTGGCGTGGAACAATGGACATGCGTCGGACCCGCGCACCGAACAAGGCGATCTCACGAACGATCCGGTCGGTTGGTGCGGCGTGCAAATGCGCATGTACCGCGACGCCATGAACCGTGTCGGCGCACTGTGGCCGCAGCCCGGTCACGACTACGAGCAAGAGCAATCGGAATTCGCCGGGATGCTTGGCAATTATCTACGCTGTCCGGGCATCGTTGCCCACTACATCGGCGGCCAATATCTCTCACGCGCACACCGCGGCGATCCCGGCGCGCGTACGCCCGTCGTTCCGGTGCCGCGGGCCGATCAGCGCCGCGCGATGGAGGTGCTCGACGCATACTTGTTCTCGCCGGCTGCGTTCACCATTTCGCCACAATTGCTGCAGCACTTGACGTACTCCGAGTGGGCCGGCTACGGCTACACGGGTTGGGACACCTACGGCAATCTGCCGCTGTGGGCATACGATCCGCCGCTACGCCACGATTACGCCGTTGAAGATCGCATTAAGCGCACCCAGCTCGCGGTCGTGGACTTCATTCTCGAGCCGAACGTGCTCGCGCGCATTGACGGCAACACGTTGCTCTCCAAGGACACCGCAACGCTCGCAGACGTTTTCAACTGGCTGCGTGACGGCATCTACGGCAACTTGAACTCGCACGACGTTCCACTGCTTTCGCGCAATTTGCAGACCGCATACGTTGGACGTCTTGAAACGCTGGTCAACAAGCCTGCCGCTGGGACGCCGCCGGATGCGCAGTCGCTCGCGCGCACGCAGTTGCAGCGCATTGCCGGTGATGCCGCGCGCGCACTACACGGCTCGCACGATGCCGTAACCGCCGCGCATTTGCAAGCGCTGGTGCACGCCGCGAACGGCGCGCTTGGTGCGATGCGCGTGCGTTAGGACGTTCGCACCTAGTTTACTGCGCGTGGGGTGTGCGAGGATTCTCGCACACCCTTCTTTTTAAGGAGGCGCCAATGGCTTTCTCCCGGCGCTCATTCCTGGCCACCTGTGCGCAAACGTCTCTCTATGCAGCCGTTGCAGGCGTTCCGCGCACCGCGCTCGCTGCGGCTGCAAATCAGCAGTACACGTCGGGCCACGCGCTCACCATGCTGATGCAAGGCAACGCGCGATACCGGAACGGAACCTCGGAACATCGCGATCGAACAGCGCGCCGCGAAGAAGTTTCAAGCGGCCAGGATCCATTCGCCATGGTCTTGAGCTGTTCGGATTCACGCGTGCCGCCGGACATCATTTTCGATCAGACACTGGGCAACTTGTTTGTCGTGCGCATTGCCGGTAACTGTGCGTTTGCGGCAGGCACCGGATCCCTCGAATACGCGTACGAACATTTTCATTCGCCACTGCTCATGGTGCTCGGCCATTCCGGCTGTGGTGCAGTGAAGGCCGCAGTGGACGGCGTAGCGTCGGGCAAACTCGATGCACCCGGCGACATCGGCGTCATCGTAAAAGCGATCGCGCCGGCAGTAAACACCGTGCGGCATATGCCCGGTGACATCTACGCAAACGCCACCGCCGAAAACGCCCGTCAAACCGCCGCCAAACTGCGTCACCAACCACCAATCTTGAGCAAAGGCTTGAGCGACGGGTTGCGGGTGGTAAGCGCTGTTTACGATCTGAAGTCAGGACTGGTTTCGCTGGTGTAAGCTCTGCATCGCACTGCCAGGTGTCATGGTGAGGTATCGAACCATCGCTGAGCGCAGCGTTGAGCAAAGCGAAACGCGGAGTCGAAGCGGCGTGGCACGCGGGCCTCGATACCTCGGCCGTGGTTCGATTCCTCACCATGACACGTCAACATCGCGCCCGATTTTCAACAGAGCAGTAAAAATGAAGACGCCGCACATAACGTGCGGCGGCGCTTCGACCAGGGTCAGCGTGACACGACGTAAACCCTAAGGTACGTCGAAACGGCCCGTTAGTTCGTACACCCGTGCGCGGAGAGATTCGATCTTTGTACGGGCTTCGATGTCGGACAAACCTTCGATGATGATGCGGGCGACTTCGCGGCATTCGTCGGCTCCGAAGCCGCGCGTCGTGATGGCAGGCGTGCCGATGCGGATGCCACTGGCGACCATTGGTTTCTGTTTATCGTACGGAATCGCGTTTTTATTCACGGTGATCCCGATCTCGTCGAGGTAGCCCTCCACGGCTTTTCCTGTCAAGCCTTTGACCGAGACGTCGGCCAGCATCAGGTGCGTATCCGTGCCGCCTGCGACCAAACGCAAGCCGCCGCGCATAAATTCATCCGCCATTACGTGGGCGTTGTCGATAACTTGCTGTTGATACGACTTGAATTCCGGACGCAGCGCTTCGCCGAATGCGACGGCCTTTGCGGCGATCATGTGCATGAACGGGCCGCCCTGAATGCCGGGAAATACGGATTTATCCAACGCTTGCGCCCACTTCTCGGTGGAAAGCACCAGACCGCCCCGCGGGCCGCGCAGCGTCTTGTGCGTTGTCGACGTTACGAAATCGGCAAACGGTACCGGCGATGGATGCAGACCAACCGCAACCAAGCCCGCAATGTGCGCCATGTCTACCATGAAAACCGCGCCGATTTCATCCGCGATCTCGCGGAACGGCGCGTAATCCATCGTGCGCGGATACGCGCTTGCACCGGCGATGATCATTTTCGGTTTATGTTCGCGCGCGAGCGAACGTACTTCGTCGTAGTCGATCAGTTCGGTGTCTTGCTTCACGCCGTACGCGAGGGCATTGTACAGTTTGCCGCTGAAGCTGACTTTCGTTCCGTGCGTCAGATGGCCGCCGTGTGCGAGCGACATGCCCAGCACTGCATCGCCGGCTTGCAACACTGCCATGAACACGGCCATGTTCGCTTGCGCGCCGGCATGGGCTTGAACGTTGGCGTGATCGCTGCCGAAGATTTTCTTCAAACGATCGATCGCGAGGTTTTCTGCAACGTCAACGTATTCGCAGCCGCCGTAATACCGTTTGCCGGGATAGCCTTCGGCGTACTTGTTAGTCATCACGCAGCCCATCGCTTCGCGCACGGCCTTGCTGGCGTAATTCTCGGAGGCGATCAGCTCGAGGTTTTGCCGCTGGCGGCGCTCCTCGTTCTGAATCGCTTGAAAAATTTCGGGATCTTGCGCTTCGACGTTGCTTTGCGTTAACAGTTCCATGCGATGTCCAGTTTACGTAGTGTAATTGTGAGTAATGAGCTTTTGCAGGCAGTAGAGCGCGATGAATGCCATCACGCCCGCCAAAATCCATGAGAACACACTTCCGCGCAGACCGAAATAGACGTCATACAGACAAACCAGCGCGGATATAATAAAAACGACGATCAGCTGCGTGCGGGTTCTCATACCGCCGCGCTCGCAATATCCGAGGGCGTTTGCGCGTCCGTCACTTCGCCCGCCTCGATCGCTTTGAGCGTGCGCGCGCGCTGCGCGTCGCCGTATTCGAACAACTGCTGCACGCGATATGCGTGCCGTCCGCCTTCTGCCGGCGTATTCAGAAAAACCTCCACGAGGCGCTCGATCATATCCCAGCCCGTAAGGCGCTCAGAAAGCGCGATGACGTTTGCGTCGTTGTGCTGGCGTGAGAGTTCGGTCATGAGCGGTTCGAACACCGCGGCGCAGCGCACGCCGGGCACTTTGTTCGCCGCCATTGCGATGCCCAAACTCGAACCGCACACGACAATGCCGCGCTGCGCTTGCCCCGATGCGACGGCCTCGCCGACCGCGTAACCAAATTGCGGATAGTCCACCGGCGTCTCATCGCACGTGCCGAAGTCAAGAATCGTGTAGCCGGCCTTGCGCAACATCTCGGCGAGCCGGTTTTTCACGATGAACCCGGCGTGGTCTGCGCCCATTGCGATGGTCATCATGCGTGCAGCCTTCCCGGGCGCGCTGCGGACCCCCTCGCAAGGCCAGGCGCAGCGCAAGCCGAACCCGCCGCGCATGAAGTTCGCCTGTTCCAGCATCTCTTCGCACGAACGCCTGAGCGACGCAAGCCTCACGCAAATTGAGTGGTTGGAACATACGGCGGTGCAAGTACAGGCGGACGGCGCGGTGTTCGACCTGCGTCACTTTCCGCGAACCGACACCGACTATCTCGCGCAGATCAAAAAGATGGCAACCGATTTGTGTGTTACCGTTGCCGCGTTCAACGACAACGCATTCTTCTTTCACGATGAGCCGCACATGCTGCAAAGTGTGGAGATGGCACTCGCGCTGGGGTCGCCGCTGCTCACCGCACCGCTGCCCCCCGACACCGACGAATGGACGTCCGTCCAGCATCGGCTTTCGAGCGCTTGCTCGCTTGCAAAACGGTTCAACGTCACACTTGCGATCCGCAACGCGAAGCACACGCACGGCGCGACAACACACGATTTGAAGAACGTCGCGAAGTTTGCCGACTCCGCGTGGCTTCGGTTCGGCCCGGAGCTGGATGCATTGGCTGAGTCCGACGATCCTCACGTCGCGCTCAATCGCGCCGTCATCGTGCATGAGCCGGCGAGCGAACCCTCACGCGAACGCGTCGAGCTGCTGCGGCACTTTCGCGGCTTTGTCGTCGTGAATGAAAAAGCGCTCGCCGCATGGCGAAGCGCTGTTTCAGAAGCCAACCGCACGTAGCATTTTCCGCACGAGGTTGCGAACCTGCGTTTCTCGCAGGTGGGTGCGGCCCGGGCGCCAGACCACCAGCCGTTACGGCCGAGGC
>CAZERJ010000076.1:0-15154 GCA_964514445.1 uncultured bacterium
AGGCCGTGAGAGGACTTTCACCTCTAAGAAACTGACCAGCTTTTCAATCCACTCAGAACGGTTCTGTAGAGCATTTTTGTCAACTTTACACTCATCTGCGTCGCTGCCATCAAAGGTTTTGCATCTTAAGGGAGGTGTCACTGCCGGCCCAAGCCTCTCGAAACCCCGCTTCGGCCCAACGCGCAAGTTCCGCTTTGCCTTCGGCCTGCAGCGTGTGCCATAGGCCGAATAGAGCGCGGCCGTTATTCGGATGTACGGCCAAGTCAGCCCTAAACGCCCGCTCGGCCTCCTTGTAGCGTCCAAGGCTGTATAGCAGGTGCCCGAGTGTTTCGCGGCGTTCTCCGGGCGGCGCGAGTTCCGGCGGTTCACCCGGGTCTTGTTCTGATTGCTTCAAAGCGGCATTCGTCAAGGCGACAGCCGCTGAACGGTCACCGTTCACGAGCGCGACCTTAGCATAGAGAAACGGCGCCGCCTTCTTTATCTGCGGATCACGCTTACTCACTTCGGCCAACGCTGCCGCGGCTTCATGTCCCCGGCCTAGGGCGGCTAACGCTTCAACACGCAAGATCTGATGAAGTTCCACGTCATCCGGCGGTGCGGAAAGAATATCTTGCCAGCGATAAAATCGCGCGGCGATCGCCTCGGGATCCTCACCGCGAAATGGTCCATGTGTCGGCGCACACGTTTTCACGAAATTCGCAGCCTCGCTATAGGATGCGCCTTCCATTGCCGCACCTTGGCCGACGAAATAATCATGCGCGTCGTAGACGTGGTAAGTCGAGCTTTGGTCGAGCACGCACGCGCGCATACTCGTTCTTACTGCATCCGCGTAGTAGCCCTGCTCCACGTATGCATGTGCCGGCATGTGCACAAGATGACCGGCATCTGGCTCGACATTTAGCTGCGATAACCTGTCGGCGCTTGGAATTGCGGCGGTTCTATCTGGCGCAAAATCATACACGTGGACGAGCAGGTGGTTCGCCATCGGGTTCCATGGATCTCGCCTAAGCACGCCTTCCAACAAACGCTCAATTTGATCACGCTCAAAAGCATAGTTGACGTTCCTCCATAGCGGCGTCAGCCCCGTGTTTTCAATAACGACCTCCAAATACAACAGCGTCGCGTTCTCGTCCTCAGGATAGGCCCGCCGCACCTGGTCCATCTCCTGCATGTAGCGCTGGTCATTGGCTGCCCACGAGGCGTATGTGCCGGTATAACGTTTAGCGAGCGCCTCGATATACGCACGCTCGCGTTCAGAGGCGCCGTTTGCGAGCCGCAAAGCTTTATTGATCGCTGCTTTCGCTTTTGCGAACCCCTCGCGCGTTATAGGAAAGTTTAGATTTGGCCCGTCCGCTAGTGCAACGCCCCAGTACGCCATCGCACAAGTGGAGTCGATCTTTGCCGCTTGCTGAAACAACCTCGCCGATGCGGGGCCGTTATACGCGTAGTACAGGAGAAGTCCACGCTCAATCAACTTCTGTGCCTGTTGGTTATGCGTCGTCGTCGCAAACCGGATAACCGGTGATCTTACGGGCACTGGCTGCTGTGCGGCCGCGCTAAGAGCAGGTTGGGTGGCGCCTAGGAGCGCGCCAAGCGTCAACAGGGCCCTAAATCTCATCATACGCTTCTACTTCTTCGATGGGCCCGAACCATCGTCCGCGCAGGCGGATCGATTGGCTCGTCCAAGCGCTCAAGATCATAGCCGAGCAAAGATGCATTACGCGCATAACGCGCCCATCGCTCATCATAACGAGAAATTATTGACTTCAGTCGCTCGATCTCTCGCTGCAGATCAAGAACGCGCTGGTTAGCCGTCTCGGGCCGGGATGCAGAGCGCGCGTTTTTGTCCGGCCGATTGATGGCCTTCGCCTCCCCGTATCGTTCCACAACGTCCGGATGACTTGACAGTGCCTGGCGGGTAAACCCCGACATTTCTTCAAGCCGAGCCCACGTTAGTCGCCCGTGGCGCTCACGGCGACACCATGCATCCAACTCGTGGAGTAGCCTTTGCTTATCCACGGGCGATATTTTAGGAACTTTGCGGCGTTTACCGGACACGAGCTCTTTGCTTTCTGCGGCTCTGCGGCCACACGCGAACCAGCTCACCATTCGACTTCGTGCCATCGTCGTCAACGGCAAGCATAGTGATTAAATCGATCTCCAGGCGTTGATTTCGAGCAACCCAATTTGACGCACCGTACGTTTCATCGTTGGCTTCGGCTTTTGCCGCAGCCAACGTTTCGCGAGTGCGTTCGAGCATTGCTGCAAGCGCAGCGCGCTCCTCCGAACTCCCCTTTCGGCGCAGAAGCTCGCCACATCCGCCGCAGGAAAAGTGCCTTTCGCAAGGACCTTGTCCGTAGTCGTGCACACACATACCGTAGGGCGTTGTAAGCACAGCGTTGACCTGCGCGGCAAGGAACGCTTCTGCGTCGGCCAGCCGCAGTGATTGATAAACCTCCGCGATAGCGCCCATAGCGCGGCCAGATCTGATGACGGCACGCGCTTCCTCTACTCGCTCTTCTTGAGTTCGATGGTCGTACGCGCGGTTATCAGCGATACGGCGCCTCCCCATCCAGCGCGCCAATTCCACTTCGGAAAGGCCGCCGCGCTTTGCGATCGTGCTGATCCAATGCCGAAACTGATGGGTTGTTATCCGGTGGAAATTACCCGAAGCGTCGCGCAGGTTGAATTGGGAAAATACGCCGCCATTTCCGTGCTTTTCGCGGCCCCCAAGAAAGTCCGATATGGCTTGCCACGATACGCCGGTTGGGACAAAACGGTTGACCTTGCGCTTTGCATGTAGTTCATTGAGGAATACGACTATCAGCGATTGAGACAAATGCTGCTTGGCATATGACGTACGGATCAATGGTCGGTCATCGCGAAGTGCAACAAGCGCGTTTTCCAGATCCCTTTTGTCAAATTCAATCGCCTTATGTTGGCGACGGTATGGGACCTCGTGAACGCGAAGCCATTGTAACGGCTTCCCATCCAGACCTAGGGTCGCAAAATGCGCTGCAGTCATTTGCGTCGGCAAGTGCCTAGGAAGTGCAGCCCTACCGGGATTCCGCTCGCACCAGGCAGCAAGCCGTCGAGCCTTCGCGCACGCCCGCATCAAATCCGTAACGGCACGCTCGACAAGCTCGCGGTGCACGGAACTAATCGTCTTGACCCTCAGCTTGCCGCCCTTTTCGGGCCAATAGCGCAGCCCGATCTCGTCGCCATGGCGGGCGATTGGATTAACGGGTAGCGTCAATACCTCTCCGATGCGAAAGCCTGTCGCGACAAGCAAATCCACTGCGCGCATGCGGATTAGCAGTGCACGATCTTCGTATATCCTGTCCGAACCCGAAATCTCGCCTAGGGCGCTGAGCGTCTCTGTTTCTGGCATCTTCGTTGCAATTGCGTCCACATCGCCTTTTGGAATAGCGGAGCGATATTGGAGACGCACCTTTGCAATACCATGCTGATCAACGAGAACCGCAATTTCCTCCAGCCGTTGTCCCACGCGGTACGCGCTGCTGATCTTTTCGCGCTTTCTCGCTCTAGTCTCGGCGAGCACAAAGTGCCGGTGTTCCAGGCTGCAGGGATCGCACAGCGTCTCTTCTCGCAAAGCGTCATATAGGTAGCGCAACGCACGCACAGACACGCGATGTGCACCTACAGTTTGCGAAGAACGAAGATGGCGCGCGCATATGACCGCTTTTGCAAAATCGGCGAAGGATGCAGCAAACGGCACCGCCGCATCGGCTCCCGATGATCGATGCTCAATGAACAATAGGGCGTCCCTCGTTGCGATGTGAAGCCGCTTGCCGGCCCGCGTCAGCCTGCCAGTCAAGTCCCAAACGGCATCACCCCAGTCGAGCGGCCCGAATGGCGCGGCACTCTGCATTTTCTCAATGAACCGTGTTAGCGCTCTGCGAGGATCATGCGCAACCGCTTGCACAACGCTCATACTGCACCTTCGCATTGCGCGACGACCTGGCCAACGGCTAAAATCATTTCATCGTACTGCTTGGCGATTCGATCATCGGCACGGCCCGCCGACTCGATACGCGCGTCGCGCTGACGAATCAGATCGCGCAGCACATCGCGGTGCGGCGCATCGCGCCACGGCTGAAACATTGGACAAAGATAGCATGAGAACGGCGGGTACAGCGTACACAGAGATTTACTGCCGCAAGTTCCGATGTTCTTGATGCGCCCCATCGTTTCGGCCTTAACACGCCCACCACCATTGAGCGCTTCCGACTCATCACTCACGACACGTCCCAAGAAGCGATTTACGAGCGGGCCTACCGAAACAGCAAATGCTTCGTCCAGGCGTTTCACCATCGACGTACCGGCGTAGTACACCATAACATTCTGTAGATCGGTATGGTCGAGCAGTTCCGCGAGGACTTCCATCGAGCAGCCCTCCTGAACTTTACGCGTCGCAAATGTGTATCGAAGTCGCCGTGGCGTGACGCGCAGCATTTTGCCCGTCCGGTGAGAAATGACTTTAAGGTTTTCTACGTA
The DNA here is from genome assembly GCA_964514445.1 of uncultured bacterium. Classification (GTDB taxonomy): domain Bacteria; phylum Vulcanimicrobiota; class Vulcanimicrobiia; order Vulcanimicrobiales; family Vulcanimicrobiaceae; genus DASSRQ01. Next base: position 4,519 of record CAZERJ010000076.1, read on the forward strand.
CACAGAGACCAGTTTTGTAATATCCCGAGATGTCAGATGATAGGCAAACTCCTCAATATCCGAGTCCAGGCAATCGGGGCGGGGTGTTGTGCGTGCAAAGAGCGGCCGAACGTATCTTCGCGGTATGCCAAGCGACTTATTTCGCTCGACGAGCTGCTCGAAGATGCGCGCCAAGAACGGATCGATTTTACGCGTCTTGAGTTTTGTGCGCGGTGTAACGCCCTTTTTGATTCTCGGCACGTCAAGACTGTAGAAAATGTTCTGCTGCCCGGCCGTAGTCCTAAAATCTTCCTCGCACATATAAACGAGGTTTTTCGGGTTGCAGCCAAGCGCTAAAAGCGTCCAGGTCAGCGAACGCTCAAGAAGCGGGCCGTCAGATCTATGCAGTGCACCACGAAGCGCTATCTCCTCGATCTCGTCAAGTGGCCCTTCTTCCGGATCTTCCGATAAAACTGCTTCACCCTTACGATTCCCCGGTATGCGTAAAGACACAATCTCGTACAGCAACTCGGTGTCGTCAAATCCTGGAAGGTATTGGTCGAAGGACCAGCGGTACCAGTCTCGTGCGAAGTGAAATTTCCACTCGCCGCCTTCTGATCGCAGCTCCGATAGGCGTCCGAGTAGCGTAGCCCGCATGTCGCCGTCGCCATATCGGTCGAGTCGGTCACACAAGTACCGCAGCTCCCGGAACGCGTTGTGGCAATGGTCGTGTGATTTTGTCTCGATGCCGTAACGCATGTATTGAACTATCGCCGCAGCAATATTGTAGTTCGAAACCTTGAGCAGCGCCCAGTTCAGGACGCGGCTCCGAGCAATACCCGAAAGTCTCCAAACAAGACCCTCCTGCGCAACCCGGTTGCCGTGCATGTCGTAAAGCTCCGCCTGCGAAGATAGGATTGAAGCCAAGACGTTCTCCGCGACGCTCATTCGTCGACTACCTCGCCAAAAATGCGGCGCTGGTGGACCAGAGAAATTTCCTGCGCCCTCGATTCGACGAATCGTCTCGTGTAGGTTGACGATTGCGAGCTATTCGGCTCCCAGCCGTTGAGGTAATTACGAACAGCCTTAGCCGCCTCTGCATCACAGCCGCTGGCCTCGAGCGTCTCCGAAAGATCGTCGTTCGCGGTATGACGAAGCACGTGCGGCGATAACTTCCCCTGGAACTCACCGTGCCAGCGAGAGATTTGGTCGAAGATTTTGTTCACCGCGGTAAGCGAAAGCGGTTTACCTGAGCGCGACAAGAACAGGAATGGCGTGCGCTTCGCATTCGGAGTCCGTTGGCGATCAATCGTAATGTACTGGTGAATCCGCTCCGCGAGAGCCGCATTGAGCGGAAGTAGTCGGTCCCGCGTTTTTACTTGCGGCTGATGTATGCGCGGGTCGTCCGGGTCATCGGGGCGTCGTTCGACAAATAGCGTAGGCGTCGGCCCCGGTCGGAAGTGAGCTGTGCGTAGCTTCAGCAGCTCCGCCCTTCGCAGACCCAGTGTTTGCAATACATCCACAATAAGCGCATTACGCTCTCGCACGGACCACTGAAATGGGTTCTCTGCGGCATCGGGACGCGTGATAGCGAACAAGCGTGCCTTTAGGGTTGATTCTAGGCCCTTGCGGATACAGCCGGCACGAACGCGCGGCATCCGCGCCTCGAACGCCCTGATTAACTCCTCGCGTCGCTCGCGCACGTGCTGATAGCGTAGCGTTCCCGGTTCGCATTTGGCGAGCGTATTGGCAAGGTTCCACGCGAGGTAGTCGCGCGCTATGGCGATGCGGTTTGCCCAAACACCGGCGGAAACCAAAGGGCGATGAAGCGCTACAACTTTCGAGTACGGCTGCTTCCGGTAATCAGTCCGAAACGCATCTATCAGCGCTGTAAGCCTTCCCTGTTCGAGGCCCACACCGCGGTCCAGGACGTCGTGCACTTCGAATGAACTGCTCTTTGCCCAAGAGAGGAGCACCGACAGCGCCGCAAGATCACTTTTCAGCGTTGCAACCTGGCAGCGATCGCGCCGCGCCACGAGAACGAACTGATTTGGACGAACAACAGGAAGACCGGTCTGCGCGCACACGAGCAGCGGAATGTGCTCGCCACTGGCCCCCACTGAATTCCGGATTTTGTAAAGATCGGACGGCTGAAACGATGGTTGGCGTTTCGATGAGCCGGATTTTGAGCGTAACGGCGCTATCATCTTGACGATAATGCGCTATCCGCGTGACATACGGGTGGCATAGAAGAAGGCCCGGCCGAAAACGACCGAGCCTTCAAAAATCTCCGTACTGTCAGGAAGTTTTTGGCGTCTTGTTCCTCTATCTTGACAGTTACAGAATTACTCTTTTCTAGAACGGAATCTCTTCATCCAATCCGGCGTCGTCGAATCCGCCGCGTCCACCGGATGCTGCGCCGACCGGTGCAAAGTCGCCGCCACCGCTGCCTTCACGATCGCGTGGCGATCCGAGCATTTGCATCGTGTTGATGACGACTTCCGTTGCCTTGCGTTTGTTGCCGTCTTTGTCGTCGTACGAACGGATTACAAGGCGCCCCTCAACCAAAACGTTCGAGCCTTTTTTCAGGTACGTGTTGCACGTTTCGGCGAGCTTCTCCCAAGCGACGATGTCCACGAAGAGCGTATCTTCCGGTTTTGCGTCGCGCTTGTTCGGGTTGACCGCGATGGAAAATTTGGTGACGCCTGCGCCGGATCCGACGTAGCGGATTTCCGGATCGCGAACGACGTTGCCGACGAGGATGACCTTATTAAACGATGCCGCCATGCTCTATAACTCTTTCTTCAATCTTCAATCGATGATGCTAGTGTTGCGGGTTCGGCAAAAGCGTAGCGTGGCCCCGTGCCATACGGGTGGCATTTAATAAAGGCTAAGCGCGGCTGTCCTGGTAGCTGCGGCCTTCTCGACCATCCCGATCCCGTCCGTCGCGGCCGTCGCGGCCTTCTTGTGCAGGAGGCGCCGCCGGCGGGCCGGCCTTTTCAGCGGCCAGGGCGTGCTTGTCGAGTTTGATGAGCAGAGCACGCATCACGTCTTCGTTCAGGCCGAGCTGGCGCTCGAGTTCGTGGGCGGCTTCGGCGCTTGAGCGGAAGCGCATCACGACGTAGATGCCTTCGCGCACGTCGTTGATTTCATACGCCAAGCGCTTCTTGCCCAGAATCTCGGTGCCAAGAATTTCTCCGCCGTTGCCTTTGAGTTGCTCGGAAATGGCGTTGCTGCGCTCGCCGGCCTCGGCTTCTTCAAGGTTCGGGCGCAGAATATAAGTGACTTCGTAATCGACAGCCATGATTGTTCCTCTTCGGACACTCGCGTTGCGAGCGGCCCGCCACATAGAGAGGCGAGCAGTAGGTAAATGGCCGGGCAAACCCCGGAACCGCGATAGTTTAGCATGTGCCAGCAAAATGGGCAAGGACTCTCTCAGGAGCTTCTAAACGCGGCATGAAAAGGTAGAAAGGATGTCCATCTCCAGATTTGCGGTCACGCGCCGGGTTACAGTCGCGATGATTGCCTGCGCAATCGTCGTGCTCGGCTTGTTCGCGTTTCCGCGCCTTCCCGTCGACCTGCTCCCGAGTTTCTCGCCGCCGGTCGTTACGGTTAGCGTAAATTACACGAACGTCGCACCGCAGCAGATGGAAACGCTGATCACGCGGCCGATCGAAAACGCGGTGAGCCGCGTCGCCGGCATTCAGCTGATCAATTCGACCTCGTCCGAAGGCAACAGCCAAGTCACCGCGCAGTTCTATTACGGAACGAACATCGACACCGCCGCCGTCGATGTGCAAGAACAAGTCTCGCGCATTTGGGCATCGCTGCCGAACGATCCCAATCTCTCGCAGCCCACGATCAATAAATTCGACCCGAATCAGCTCCCGGTTGTGCGCCTTTCCGCGACGGATCCGAACATGAGCGTTCGCGATCTGGGCGATTTGTGGACCAATACGCTGGCGGACGAATTCTCCAGCGTTGCCGGCGTTGCGTCGGTGAGCGTGACCAACGGGCAAACGCGCGCGATCATGGTTGAGCCGGACATCACTAAGCTCGCCGGCTACGGCATCACGATGTCGCAGATCGTGCAGCGCGTGGGACAAGAAAATTTAAACTTGCCGGCCGGTTTGGTGCAGATCTCGAACAAAGAGTACCAAATTCAGGCGAACGAGCTCTTCCAAACCGCAAAAGACGTCGGCAATATCATCGTTACGACAAAGAACGGCGCGCCCGTCTACCTGCACGATGTTGCAGCCGTCAGCGATTCGATCCAAGAGCAGCGCACGTTCCAGCGTCTGAACGGTCAGCAAGCCGTCGGCGTATCGATCATTGCGCAGCCGAACGCCAACGTCGTACAAACGGCCAACGGCGTATACGCGAAGATCGCGGAAATCGAGAAGCGCTATCCCGGCATGCACATGGCGGTCGCCTTCGATCAGCGCGGTTTTATCGTCGATGCGGTCAATGCGCTCGAACACACCGCCATCTACGGTGCCGTACTTGCCATTCTGATCATCCTACTCTTCTTGCACTCGTGGCGCTCGACGCTGATCGTTGCGATCTCGCTGCCGATCTCCGTGCTCGGCACGCTGTTTGCCGCATACATGTTCGGTTATTCACTTAATACGATGACGCTCGGAGGTCTTGCGCTGGCGGTCGGCCTAATCGTCGACGACGCCATTGTCGTTATTGAAAACATATACCGGCACATGTCGCGTGGGCAGCATGTAAAGGAAGCAGCAGAAAGCGCCGTTGCGGAGATCTTGACCGCGGTGCTTGCATCGTCGGTGACCGTTATCACCGTGTTCGTGCCATTGCTGCTGATCCCGGGCTTGCAAGGTTTGATCTTCAAGCCGTTCGCAGTTATGGTCATGGTCGCGGTCGGCATCTCGCTGCTGGTTGCGGTCACGACGGTGCCGATGCTCTCGACACTGCTGCTGCGCGACGAAAAGCCGCACACCAACGGTCATAGCAAGGGCGGCTACGCGAAGTTCACCGCCCGTTTCGATCGCACATATGAACGGTTCGCATCGTGGTATCGTGGCCGGCTTTCATGGGCGCTCGATCATCCACGGCAAGTTGTTGCCGTTGCCGGCGTCATCCTCATCGTCACGATGATGGCGCTACGATTCGGAGCAGTAACGACCGAGATGTTCCCCGCCTCGAATTCGCGGTTCGTGCGTTTCAATTTGCGCATGCCGAACGGTACTGCGCTGAACATCATGAACGCCGTTTCCGCAGACGTGGAACAACGCATGCGGCGCGATCCACGCGTGACCGACGTTTCCGCAACGGTCGGCCAGCAAGGTTTCGGCAATACCACGGCCGTGACGAACGTTTCGCAGCTTTCCGTCGTGCTCAAACCAAGCATCAGTGGTAACGGTGCGGCGCAATTCGTTCAGCAGTGGCAATTCGCGCTCAACGGCATGGCGGGTGCGCGCGGCCGTTCAGGTTCTTCCTCAGCGGCACCGCCACGGCGCAGCGCGCAGTTCGCGGCGTTTCGTAAGATTGCGGGCGCGCCGATTCCGGGTCTGCAAGCGTTCGGGCGTACCATTGACATCGTGCAGAACGTAATCTCGCGCGGGCAAGATGCGCTCGATCTGCAGATCTACGGCGGCGATATGAACACGCTGTACAACATCGCGCAGTCCCAGATTTTGCCGAAACTCGCACAGGTGCAGGGGCTTACGCGTCCGGACACCGGCATCACGCCCTCGCAGCCGTTGCTCAATATTTCCGTGAACCGCGATCAGGCAGCCCAGCTCGGCATGTCAACGCAGTCGATCGCGCAAACGATCAGCACCGCGACCAGCGGCAGCACCTCATCGTTCCTCCAAGTCAACGGCACGGAATATCCGATCATCGTGCAATTGCCGCCGTACCAGCGGCGCTCGTTGCAAACCATCGAGAACTTGCAAGTTCCGGTCGCGCAAGGCCAATCGGTGAATACCGCAAGCTTAACGGCGAGCGCAACGCCGCCGCCGGGGCAAGGCTACTCGCTTCCGACGCTGCCGCTTGCCGAAGTTGCGCAGATCTCGACCGGCGTGGGCCCGTCGGAGATCACGCGGCAAAATAAACAGCGCGAGATTGATGTCACCGCAACACTTGCGGGAATTCCGCTCGGCGCTGCCGTCACTGCCGCGACCAACATCATGAGTCACGTCGTGCTTCCGCCCGGCTATTACTGGCAATTCGGCCAATCGGTAACGCAGCAAAGTCAGACATTCGGAAGCCTCGGTCTGATCGTGCTGCTGGCCGTACTGCTGATTTACATGCTGCTCGCCTCGCAATTCGAATCGCTGCTGCATCCGATCATCATCATGGTTTCGGTGCCGCTCTCGCTTGCCGGCGTTGTGATAGCGCTCGTTGTCACGCAGCGTTCGTTCGGACTCACCGCGTTCATCGGTCTGCTGATGCTCGTGGGCATCGTGGTGAAGAACGCGATTCTCGTGGTGGAATTTACCAATCAGCTGCGCCGGCGCGGTCTGTCCGCTCGTGAAGCCGTCATGCAAGCCGCGCCACTGCGGTTGCGGCCGATTTTGATGACCACACTTGCAACCGTTGGCGGCATGTTGCCGATCGCCGCCGGCATTGAGTCGGGAAGTTCGACGCAGGCGCCACTGGGAACGGTCGTTATCGGCGGTCTACTCTGCTCGACGATGCTTTCGCTGATTGTCATTCCGACGCTGTACTTGTGGGCGGCCAATACGACTGAACCGTGGATGGAGCGGCGCCGCGCAAGACGGCGTGTGGGCACGAACGGTCGCGCCGCGGGCATCGAAGCGCCGCCGCACGTTCCCACGCACTAAAAAATTATCCTTCGCTTTTACGCTTCACCTTTGATGCCGGGTTTGAGCAGCACTTTCGTGTAGCCGTCGATTCTTAGGTCAAATTTTTCGTACGCTTGTGGCGCCGCATCGAGCGGCAGGCGGTGACTGACCAAGAAGCTCGGCTTTGCTAAGCCGGCAATGATAAGGTCTCGCAGATATTCGTTGTAGCGCTTGACGGGCGCTTGACCCATCTCGATCGAGACGCCTTTGTCCCACGCCGTTCCTAGCGCAATCTTGAACTGACCTTTCTTTTCGTCTTCCGTTACGCCGCGCGGGTCTTCTTCGAAATACACGCCGATGAGGCTGATATGTCCGGTGGGGTTCACCACGCGGACAACGTCCTGCAGTACTTGGTTCGGATCTTGCCTTTTGCCGGGCGCGTCGTCGGCGTATGCCTCGTAGCCGACGGCGTCGATCGCGCACATGACGCCCGGCATCTTGTCACCGGATCCGGGACGCAGGTTTTGCACTTGCTCGCGATGCGGTTTGCGTAGCTCTAAGATCTGTTCGACCGGATCGCCTTTGCTGAAATCGACCGGCACCGCGCCTTCGATCTCTTTGACTTTCGTCAATCGTTCGGGCACACAATCCACAACGTATATCTCGCTTGCGCCTTTCAAACGTGCGCTGAGCGCGGCCATCAAACCGACAGGACCCGCGCCCCATATGGCGACCGTGTCCCCGGCCTTCACATGCGCCTGTTCGGCTGCGTGAAAGCCGGTCGGGAATACATCCGCGAGCAGAACGAAATCGTCTTCCCACTGGTCACCCGGCGTTCCGGGTAATTTCAAACAATTGTAATCGGCAAATGGTACGAGCACATACTCTGCTTGACCGCCCTTGTATGGCCCTAAGCCGGAATATCCATAGCCGCCGCCGTGTCCTTTCGGATTTGTTGTCAGGCACGCATTAGAATACTGCCGGGCGCAGTTGAAACAAAACCCGCAGCCGATGTTAAACGGCAACACAACGCGGTCGCCTTTTTTGATCGTGTGGACCGAAGCGCCAACGTCTTCAATCACACCGAGATTTTCATGACCGAAAACCGTGCCCGGCTCTACGGGCGCGCGGCCTTCGTACATGTGCAGATCGCTTCCGCAGATCGCCGTCGTCGTTAAGCGTAGAACGGCGTCGTGTGGTTCACGGACCGACGGCGTTTCGACTTCACCGATCTCGACTTTACGAGGTTCCTTATACACTAGAGCTTTCATGGCAAGCTCTTTCCCGTGACGCCGTGAGGCTACGTGGCAGGGCCTCGACAGGTCAGTGGGCGACGAAGAAATACGCCGTCATACCGATCGCGATTGACAACACGATACCGCGCGTTGCGTTCGAAGGTATGCGCCGGAAAATGCGCGCGCCGCCGTAACCGCCGGCCATCGTAAAAACGGCCATAAGCAATGCGATGCGCCAGTCAATCACGCGCGCGATGAGAAATGGAACGACCGCGACGCCATTGATCGTGACGGAAAGCATGTTCTTCACGCCGTTCATCGCATTGAGGTTCGGCAGGCCGGAAAAAGACAGTATGGCTAGCATTAGGATGCCGATGCCTGCGCCGAAATAGCCGCCGTACACAGACACCGCAAACTGCAACGCGAGTTGCCACGGTGAGTGGACCTCTTCCGTGTCGGTACTGCGCGTAATAAGTGGACTAAGCGCAAAGACGACCGTTGCAAAGAGCAGCAGCCATGGGATGAGGTGCGCGAACACGCGCTGCGGTGTATACAACAGTAGCATTGCGCCGATGAGCGATCCGATTATGCTAATCAATAGCGCCGGGAGAACCACCCGGCGGTACGTGCTGATTTCTTCTTTGTATCCGCGGGCGCTCGCGATCACGCCAAGCCACATAGCGATGTTATTCGTTGCGTTGGCTTGAATCGGCGGAATGCCCGCGAAAAGAAGCGCCGGGAACGTCAGAAAGCTGCCGCCGCCCGCGACGCTGTTGATTGCGCCGCCCGCGAAGGCCGCCGCTATGAGCAGCAGATCAGCGTTTGACAATGCCAGTGGAGGGCGCTAGGAGCTCTTGGCTTCGCGTTTGGTGACGCGGTAAACGCGGCGGATTTCTTTGAGGTTTTCGAGTTTGCGCAAGATTTGATGCAAGTGCACCAGGTCGTGAATTTGTACCGTCAATGATACGAGGGCATTGCGATCGCGCTTCACGCGTGCGGTCACCGAGCTGACCTGCGTCTTCATCTCGGCAAAAACCGCCATGACGTCTTGCAGCAGTGCGGGACGGTCGATCGCTTCGACTTCAATATCAACCGCGTGCGTGTATTCCGTCTTGCCGATCCACGTTGCTTCAAGCATGCGCTCGGGCGTTGCGGTCATGTATGCCACGTTCGGGCAATCGGCGCGATGCACGGAAACGCCCTTGCCAATCGTAACGTAGCCGATAATCGGATCGCCCGGCACGGGGCTACAACACTTCGAAAGCCGTACGAGCACATCATCAACGCCGGCAACACGGATGCCGCTCGTTTTGCGCGCGACGCGGCGCGACACCGATTGCGGGCGCGTCAGCGGAACGAATTCCACAACGTTTGCGGACTTCAGTTCGTCTTTGATGCGGTTGGCAATGTTTTGCGCGCTCGCATCGCCGAACCCGACGGCCGCAAACAAGTCGGCCGGCGTTGCATAGTTCATGCGGTTCGCGATGCGCTCGATGATCTCGCCGGTGAGCGTCGAGAAGCTGATGTGCTGGCGCGCAAGTTCTTTTTCGATCGCTTCCTGGCCGGCAAGCACGTTCTCTTCCCGGCGCTCTTTGCGGAACCACTGCTTGATCTTGTGCTTCGCGCTGCTGGTCTTGACAATTGCGATCCAGTCGAGCGACGGACGACCGCTGGATTTATTCACCAGAATCTCGCAGATGTCGCCGTTCGCCAGCGAGTAATCCAGCGGAACGATGCGGCCATTCACGCGTGCGCCGACGCAATGATTGCCGACATCCGTGTGCACGGAGTACGCAAAGTCGAGTGGCGTACCGCCGGCGGGCATACTAAACACGTCGCCTCGCGGCGAAAAGACGAAGACCTGCGAATCGAACAGATCGAGTTTGAGATTCTCCATGAACACGCGCGAGTCGCGCATGTCTTTTTGCCACTCGAGTAACGCGCGCAGCCACGAGAGTTTGTTCTCGAACTGGTCCGCCTTGCCGCCCTCTTTGTACCGCCAGTGCGCCGCGATGCCGTACTCGCTGGTGCGGTGCATCTCCCACGTGCGGATCTGAATCTCGAGCGGATCGCCTTCGGGTCCAACGACCGTCGTGTGCAACGACTGATACATATTGGGCTTGGGCATCGCGATGTAATCTTTGAACCGCCCCGGCAACGGCGTCCAAAGCGCGTGCACCGTGCCCAGCGCCGCGTAACAGTCTTTGACCGTATCCACGATGATGCGGATCGCGGTAAGATCGTAAATCGTCGAGAAGTCGCGGCCCTTCTTCATCTTCGTGTAGATCGAATAGAAGTGTTTGGGCCGGCCTTGGATCTCGGCTTTGACGCTGATTTCTTTGAACTCTTCGTTCAGAGCGTTGATCACCGTCTCGACGTTTTTCTCGCGGTCTTTGCGCGTCTTCGCGACGCGCTCGACAATATCGCGATAGCCGTCGGGGTCGATGTAGCGAAGGCAGAGATCTTCCATCTCCCACTTTACCTTCCAGATACCCAGACGGTGCGCAATGGGCGTGTAGATGTCGAGCGTCTCTCGCGCAATCGCCAGTTGTTTTGACGACGGAAGACTGCTCAGCGTGCGCATGTTGTGCAGGCGGTCGGCGAGCTTGATGATGATGACGCGGATGTCCTTGGCCATCGCCATGAACA
>CAZERJ010000077.1:0-9618 GCA_964514445.1 uncultured bacterium
CGATCGTCAAGGGCGAGAACGTAATGGAACCGGGCGTTCCGGAATCGTTCAAGGTTCTGATCAAAGAACTGCAATCGCTCGCACTCGACGTCAAGGTTCTCACCGAGAATCGCGAAGAGATCGAAATTCGCATTCACGATGACGACATGGGCGATCGCGCGCAAGAGATCGGCTTGCTCATGGGCGACGAAGACGCGCGCATGACGCAAACCGCAGCCGCACAACGCGAAGCGGAAGCGCAGCGCGCAACGGTCGGCGCGGTTGACGGTGAAGTTGCAGAACCGGTCGACGAAGAGGAAGAGGAAGAAGAAGAAATCGACGATTCCAAACCGATCGCCGTTCCCGCGGGCGGCGTAGATGCGGAACTGCAAGTACCGCCTGGTGCGGTGCGCGGCCCGTCGATCGATTCCATCGACGACCTGGACGTCGAAGACGAAGCCGAGCCCGAAGAGGAAGAGGAAGAAGAGCAAGGTTACGTCTTGGAAGACGAAGACGACGAGCTCTCCGAAGAAACGAATCCGTACAGCGAAGACGAGGAAGAGTCGGAGCCGTATCGCGAGGGCAACGAGGAAGAGTTCTAACTCCCTCCACGACAAAAGCAAAAGGCTCGTGCAAACGCACGAGCCTTTTGCTTTGACTTGCACACACGCGCGATTAGAAATCATCGCGATCGTCGTGCAGTAGAGCGCACCGCTTATTGCCGCAATGCCCGCACAGCAATTCACGCAGATTGAGATCCCGCGCATCGGTACTTCAAGATTTGACCGCCCGGCTGGGTCGTGCATCGGCATGGCAGCCGACCGGCAGACGCTGTCTGCACACTCCGCGCGTCCCCGTAGCGAAGCTAGCAAGCCACTGCCTAGCCACGACTCGGACATCTTCGCGCCCTTAAGGCCCCGGCAGGTACGCAGGGCGTACCATTGTGGTCCAATGTTCAAATCAAATAGCCGCCACCCTGATCCGGCCGTTGTGCTGGACGCAACGCGCTCGGCGCTTCACGGGGCGGTGGAGCGTCTGCGCATGAGCGGCATGAGCCGCAGCGAGGCGGCCAGTGAAATGCTGCGTTCGAAAATTTACGACTGGGCGGAAAGCGAGTCCGACGAAGACGGCGGTTTGCCGCGTCTTCGTTCGGTCAAGGATTAATCGGTGCGGCTCGACTCGATCGCGCCGCCGACAAAAAACATCGCCATAATCAGCACGAACAAGAAACACACCGCATAAACCATCGCAATGCTCATAGCGCCGTGTAGTACGCTATAGCCTCACGCTGCGCCTCCACCCCCGTGTCGCGCTGAGCCGGTCGAAACGCAACGCACGCCTCCACTAGCGCGCCGGGTGTCCGTGTCATGGTGAGGTATCGAACCGCGGCCGAGGCATCGAGGCCGGAAATCCGAAATCGCAACGCAAACCTACCGCTTCTTGGCTAAGCTCTATTTCCGCTACTCGGCGATGAACGCCGGCAAGTCCACCGCGCTGCTGCAGGTCGCGCACAACTACGAAGAAAACGGCCGCCGCGTCCGCATTTACACCGCCGCAATCGACAACCGCAACGGTGTCGGCTTCGTCACGTCGCGCCTAGGCCCGCGCCGGCAAGTCGAGACGTTCGATGAAAACATCGACTTTATGCAAGATCTCCGCGCGCACCGCGACCTTTCGTGCGTCCTCGTCGACGAAGCGCAATTCTTGCGACCCGAACAAGTCCGCCAACTGCACCGCATCGCGCACACGTGGAACATCCCGGTGATCTGCTACGGCATCCGCAGCGATTTTCTCGGCGAACCATTTCCGGGAGCGTCATATCTCCTAACTCTCGCCGACAGTTTGGAAGAAATTAAAACCATCTGCAACTGCGGCAAAAAGGCAACGATGAACGTGCGTGTCGACGCTGAAGGCCGCCGCATCACCGAAGGCGCCCAAATCGCCATCGAAGGCGAAGTCCACTACATCCAAATGTGCGGCTCATGCTTCTACTCCGGCTGAGCGTGCCTTTTGACGAATGGGTGTTGTTATCAGCACCAATTGTCAGCATCGGGGCCGTAATTGCGTTGGCGGTCTACATTTGCGCCGTAGACCGCGCGGTTTCGCAAAGGTGGCTCTCGCCGCTGCTGATTCTAGCGATAGGATGCTATTTTTCCCACGGCGGCTGTCGTTTGTAGCCGAAAAAGTTCGCCACCCTGTCGAATTCACGCCCCGCCGTTCGACGTACAATCAGAACACCCAAACAAAGAGGAGAACACCACATGCGATTCGCCGTTCTGGTCAAGGCGACAAAAGATAGTGAGTCTGGCCGCATCCCCAGTCGCGACGAGCTCGCGGCGATGGGCAAATTCAACGAAGAGCTGGTCAAGGCGGGCATCATGCTTGCCGGCGAGGGACTGCGGGCGACGTCGATGGGCGCGCGCATTCGGTTCCAGGGCGGGCGGCCCACCGTCATCGACGGCCCGTTCACCGAGACCAAAGAACTCATCGCCGGTTTTTGGATCGTGCAAGGCAAGTCGAAAGAAGAAATCGTCGAGCGCTTCAAACACGCGCCGTTCGATGACAACGAGATCGAAATCCGTCAAATTTTCGAAGCTGAAGATTTCGGCGATAACTTGCCGGACGACGTGCGCGAGCAAGAAGAGCGTCTGAGGTCAGGCAAATGAGAATTCTTTCGATTCTTACGTACGACGCATCGGATACGCAGTCGGCCAGCGAGCAAGAACGCGAACAAATGGGCAAGCTCATCGACGAGATGCGCAGTAAGGGCGTACTTATCGATACGGGCGGAAAGCTCGACGGACAATTCGAGGCGATCGTCTCGCGCAAAGACGGAAAGACGACGGTTACGGATGGACCGTTCACGGAAGCGAAGGAGCTCGTCGGCGGTTACGCGCTCTTCGAAGTGAAGGATCGCGACGAAGCGATCGCGTGGACGAATCGCTTCCTGGATGTCGCCGGCGATGTGACGTGCCACCTTCACGAAGTGAGCTGCGCTGACTAACTGTTCGTGACCACGCCCGACTTCGATCGCACCCTCGATGCCATTTGGCGCATCGAATCGCCCAAACTCATCGCGAGTTTGACGCGCATGGTTCGCGACGTCGGCCGCGCCGAGGAACTCGCGCAGGATGCTTTCGTCTCCGCTCTTACGCAGTGGCCGGAGTCGGGCATCCCGCGCAACCCCGGCGCGTGGTTGATGACCGCTGCAAAACGCCGCGCGATCGATCTCATCCGTCGTGATAAAACACTCGAGCGAAAAACCGAAAAGCTCGGACACGAGATCGAGACACAGGAAAGCAGCGCGCAGTTTAACGCCGTGCACGATGAAATCGACGATGACATGCTGCGATTAATGTTCATCGCATGCCATCCATTGCTCTCAACTGACGCGCGCGTGGCGCTCACGCTGCGCCTGCTCGGCGGTTTAACGACAACGGAAATCGCTCGCGCATTCCTGGTTTCCGAAGCAACAATCTCACAACGCATCGTTCGCGCAAAGCGTACGCTCTCCGAAGCGCGCGTCCCATTCGAACTTCCCGCGGGCCCCGAACGCACGCAGCGCTTAGCATCAGTGCTCGAAGCGGTCTATCTCATCTTCAACGAGGGCTACGCTGCAAGCGCGGGCGACGACCTCTTACGTCCGGAGCTCGTCGAAGACGCGCTGCGCCTGGGCCGGGTACTTGCCGGCTTGATGCCGCAAGAAGCAGAAGTGCACGGACTGATCGCACTAATGGAAATCCAAGCCTCGCGAATGAAAGCGCGTGTCGGTCCGGGAGGCGAGCCGATTCTCTTGCTCGACCAGGATCGCGGAAAGTGGAATCACTTGCTCATCCAACGCGGCCTCGCATCGCTCGCGCGATCGGAAAAGCTCGGCGGAGCATTCGGCGCGTATTCACTGCAGGCCGCGATCGCCGCATGCCACGCGCGCGCCGGCACATCCGAGCAAACCGACTGGCCGCGCATCGCCGCACTCTACGACGCACTGGCCCAGCTGGTGCCGTCACCCGTGATCGAATTAAACCGCGCCGTCGCGGTCGGCATGGCATTCGGTCCACAAGCGGGCTTAGATCTCGTCGACACCTTGCTCGACGAACCATCACTTAAGACATACCACTTACTGCCAAGCGTCCGCGGCGACATCTTGCAAAAACTCGGCCGCCTCACCGAAGCCCGCACCGAATTCGAACGCGCCGCATCAATGGCACAAAACGCCCGCGACAAAAAACTCTTACTCGATCGCGCCGCCGCCTGCCGATTTTAGTCTTTGCGCGTCATGGTGAGGTATCGAACCACCGCCGAGGCATCGAGGCGCTTTCGCAGTCGACGTGCAACGTTCTCACGCACGCTACCGACGTTGAATCAAAGGAGCCGTTTCATGCGTACGACGAGATCGCCGCAACGTAGCGCATCTGCGTGTTGAGGAGGGTCACGTCGAAAGAACCGAGCCCCGTTGTGTATGATGCTCCATGCGCCGGAGAGCTTCCCAATACGGTGCATATTCGAGCTGGCTAAGGCCGCCGCCGGAGTACCACGACGCCTCGCCCTGATACAAATGCCTGGGGCAAATCGTGCGTGAGCTGTGCGCGGGGCCCGTCGAGTGAGATGCGTCGCAAAAAAGATCGTTAGCCCGAGGTGTCGTTTTTCGTTGATCCTGGCACTGCTGCCCCGCAAAGGTTCATAGAAATTGACACAATCGCGTCGGCCGTTTTAGATTAACGCTGATACGGAATCGCGGATTTTACCATAAGTTGAAACCAGGCCGCAAGCCTGCGTTTCATGCTTTCAGGCGTTGGTGCGCGCGCGCAAATCGCGCTGGCGGCGATCCGACGAAGCGCGTGAACGCAACGGTAAATGTGCTCGCGGAGCTATAACCGACTCGTTGGGCAACTTCGGCGATGCTCGGCTCTCTCTGGCGCAGCAAGCGTTGTGCCAGGGCCATGCGCCACGCGAGCAGATATTCCATTGGAGCGATGCCGACAATACGATTGAAGCGATCAAAGAATGCGCTGCGCGAGAGGGCCGACTCTTTCGCTAATTCGGCTACAGTCCACGAACGCGTCGGATCGTAGTGCATCGCTCGTAGGGCGCTTGCAATTCGTTCGTCGGCAAGACCGCTGACGAGGCCGGGCGATGCGGCGGTGCCGGCTGAAGAGCGCAACGCTTCGATGAAAAGCACCTCTAGGAGACGCGCAAGGATCAGCTCGCGCCCGGGGCGGTCCTGGCGGAATTCGTCGCGTACGAGTTGCACGAGCGTTGTCAGCGTCGTCTCGCTGCGCACGTGCACGAATCGCGGAAGCAGCGATACGAGCAGCCCGGCGTTCGCAGAGCCGAATTCGCAGTACCCAACTAAAATACGAACGTCGGGTTCCCCGTCTTGCGATCCGTGCCGGAACTCGCCGTCGCTCATCTTAATGGGCGACGCGTGCGTGGAGGCGGGGTCCAGACTCGTCATCGTGAAGCTGTCGGCGGAGGGGATCAAGACGAAATCGTTTGCGTGCAGCGTAACCGGTTCGTATCCATCGACGGCTAAGCGGCACGATCCATCGATCACCACGCAATAAAACGGCTGTCCATATTCCGAACGGCGAACGCTCCAGCGCCCTGCGCCGGTGACCAGTTTAGAGAACGGCGCGCTCGGCGCGAGCAACGTTACAACCTCGGCCAGGGGATCAATCACGGCCGGACTCCTAACAAAGAAAAGCGGACTTCGCATTGTAGCAAATCCAGCCCGCCTCGTCTACAGTGGGCTTATGAAGGCTGTATTGATTACCGGGTGCTCCTCCGGATTTGGGCTCGAAACCGCACGTTATTTCCACGACCGCGATTGGAACGTCATCGCTACAATGCGCATGCCGCGCGAAGATCTTCTACCGCGCTCTGCGCGCATGACGATCCTGCCCCTCGACGTGACGGATGCCCTCAGTATCGACCGTGCCGTCGCCAAGGCCGGTCAGATCGATGTGCTCGTTAATAACGCAGGGATCGGCTTATTGGCGCCATTTGAAAGCACGCGAATGGAGACCGTCCGCGAAGTATTCGAAACAAACACGTTTGGCACGATGGCGGTGACCCAGGCGATTTTGCCGCAATTCAGAGAGCGCAAACACGGCGTCATTATCAATGTGACGTCGAGCGTGACACTCCGTCCGTTGCCGCTGCTCGCGGTTTATACGGCGACCAAGGCCGCGATCACTGCGTTTACCGAGTCGCTTGCAGTCGAAATCGAACAGTTTAACGTGCGCGTCGCGCTTGTTGTCCCCGGGCAGTCGCCCGAAACGCAATTTGCGGCAAACGCGCAAGTTCGTATGCAAGGCACGGTCGTCGACGCGTATGCCGGCCTTGTGCAGCGAATTCGCGGATCCATCGGAACGTCGCCTGAGCTCACGCGCGCGCAGGACGTTGCTGAAGCAATATGGCGCGCCGCCAACGACGAATCAAGCCCAATGCGAATCCCCGCCGGCGCTGACGCTGTGCGAGGGATGGGCTACCGTAGTGGTCAGTTGGATAAGCGGATTATCGTATTTGCGCAAAGCGCTGAAGGAACTGACAAATGAAATTTCATGAGATGGATAGCATAGTCACGCTACGAGAGCAGACGGTAAGCCATGCCGGTCCCGTCGTGCTCATTAATAAGTTCAACGTGGCAGACGGTGAGGCCGACGCGTTGCTGGCGGCATGGTCGGCAGACGCCGCAATTATGAAGAGGCAACCAGGATTATCTCGGCGCAGCTACACCGCGGAATTGAAGGCAGCTGCACGTTCGTCAACTACGCTGTTTGGGAATCCGCAGCCGCCTTTCGCCGAGCATTCGAACAGCCGGAGTTCCAGGTAGCTTTGCGGCGTACCCTCAGAGCACAGTGGCGGAACCGCATCTCTTTCAAAAGGTCGCGGTGCCAGGGATCTGTGTAGGTTAGCACATCACGCCAATGACAACAGGGCTCGCTGATGCAACAGCGCTCAGCGCTTGATCGACTTCGCCTCGACAGATCGGCGAGCGCCGCCCCACTCTTCTAACGCTTTCGATAATGCGGGCGCGCGGAGCAGGGGTAGGACGGCGCGTAATTCCGTGCCATAGCCTTTCGATGGCGTAATGGTGACCTCTTCGGCGAGCGTCTTGATCAAAAACAGCCCGCGGCCGTCTTCCAAAAACGCGTCTTCCGGCAAATCCGTCAGATGGTCCAAACCAGGCCCGGTATCGCGCGCGGTGATCACCGGCTTCTCACCCGTCCAGTCGATGTGAATCTCGACGAGTCCCGGCGCGTGCTCGACGGTATTCGCCAAAATCTCGCCGATAATCAGCTCTGCTGAAAATAGCGCTTCCGGATCGGCGGCGAGCCGGCGAAGAAACTCGGCAAGTTCCAGACGCGACATATGTGCGGTGTACGCATCGCTGGAATGGAAACGCCACGTTTTGGTAAGCATCGACGGATCGAATGCCAGCGTTTCGTCTGTAACTTCGGAGAATTGTACGATGAGCAGGGCGATGTCGTCGGCGCTGGGGCGATCGGCAAGCAATGCGTCGCGAACAAACGCAGCGGGCCGCGCGATCGTGGTATTGCCGGCGATCTGCGAAACGGCGGCGGCAAGGTTTTCTTCTGCGGCTGGAATGTCGCGCGCGAATTCCGTCAAGCCGTCGGTGTACAGCGCAAGCACGTCGTCGCTCTTGATTTCGATGCGATGCGTCACGAGGTCAAGGTCGTCGACGATGCCCAGCGGCAATCCGCCGTGCGTGAGGATGCTCGCCGCTGTTTCTTTGCTGCGCGCAAGCATCGGCGCGGGATGGCCGGCACTCGCGTACCAAAAACGCGTGCATTCGGAATCGATAAAGCCGACGATTGCGGTAGCGTACACCCCCGGATGTTCCATGCCGAGCACATGATTCGCGCAGCGCAAAACTTCGGCCGGGTTATCGTCGCTAAGGGCAAAGTCGCGAATGGCGGTGCGCAGGCGACCGGCAATCACCGATGCATCTAAACCATGGCCCGCCACATCACCCATCGAAATAAGGTAACTTCCGTCGCGTTGACGAATCGCGTCGAACCAGTCGCCACCCACGAACGCATCTTTCTCGGCGGCTTGGTACACGGCGTCGATGCGCACCTTGTCCGTACGCGGCAATTGGCCGGGCAAAAAGACGCCTTGCAGCGTTTCGGCAACGCGCTCTGTACGCGCGAGCGCATCTTTCTGTTCTTGAATGTCAACGTTGCTGCCGTACCAGCGCAGCACCGCGCCGCGTTCGTTTTTAAACGGATGAATGCGCGTTAGGAACGTGCGGAACACGCCGTCGTGCCTGCGTAAGCGGAACTCCATTTCGAACGGTTCGCCCGTTTCGATCGATCGCGGCCACTCTTCCATGACGCGCAAGAAATCTTCCGGATGATGCGCCGCCTGCCAGCCCCAGCCCGCGGCTTGTTCCGGCGTTTGGCCGGTGTAATCATACCAGCCGCGGCTGTACCAATCGATCCAACCGCTCGCATCGGCCGTCCATACGATAACGGGAAGCGAATCCGCCATCACGTGTTTGCTCTCGATGGCTTCCTCGCGAAGTTTGCGTTCGGTTTCTTCGCGTTGACGCCAATCGTGCACGTCAATGCATGCGCCCGTCCAGCCCGCGAATTCGGAATCTTCGTAATGCGGAACGGCTCGCGCAAAATACCAGCGATAGCCGCCGGCTGCGTCGGCGCGTTTTCCGCGCCACTCAAATTGGAAAGATGCCCGCGTTGCGGTCGCATGCGCTATCGTGCGTAACACGCGCGGCAAATCGTCGGGGTGAACAACGTCTTTCCAGCTCTCCACTGTATGGGACGCCGCATCGTTCGGTAAACCGGTAACGCGATGCCACTCGGCATTCGTAAAACACACCGCGCCGGATGCGTCTTGTTCCCAAATGAGGAGCGGCAGCTCGTCGGCATAGGCTCGCAGCGCATCCTCTGCAGTGCGTGCGCCGCTGAACGCACTCGCGACGGTCGGTTTCCTCACGACGGCGCTTTCGCGCTGCAAGCGCGCTTCGACCTTTAGTAAGCTTACTTAAAGTGGTTGGGCTTTAAAAATTTGGACGTGGCTGGTGCACCACTGCATAGCGCAGGTCTGCGTCGCCGTTTCGCATGCGGTGCACCCGCACGCCCATTCGAATACGTGAATGCCGCTCTCGTTGGTACTTACAAAAAGTGGTGGTGCGTCGAAATACGCGAGCACTGTGGGCAGCGGAAGGTCGTACGTTATTGTACGCGTTGCTGGGTTCATGGGAACTCCTGAATCACATTGCAGCGCAACTGTCACTTTTGCCAGCGGCGCGGCCTGCGGATTTATCTACAACGCTGACGGCGCCCATAACGGCTCGCTAACTCAGGTGCCCGATTAAACGACGGAACGGAAGCTCACGCCATCAGATAACTGTCTCTTCGCGCGTAAAGGCGAACGCACCGCGGGTGAAACAAGACCTTTTACCACAGCGCCACTTGCACTCGTCTGGGGGCGAAGATGCTGAATCCGTACCATGCTATCGTGAAGCGCATTGCCAAGAAGAATTTCGAGCGCGTCAAACACAGAGATTTCAGCTCGTTGCTGAAAGGCTGCGTTCCACAGGTGCATCATCGCTTCGGCGGTACACCTGCGCTCGGCGGCGAGCGTCACGAA
>CAZERJ010000077.1:9628-14993 GCA_964514445.1 uncultured bacterium
GCGTCGATCTCGACAATCTTTCCCCAACGCATCTTTACTATGTGTACGCCATGATTGCTATATGACGAACCATCGAGGAGCGTATCGGTGTTGGTCCAACGCACGATGATTGTTGTGTCGTGCGGAAGCCCCTTGACCCACACGTCGCGAACCGCGAGCTTCATCGTCGGACCAAGATGAAAGATTGTCGAGATCGACGCCAACGAGGATTCGCAAGCCGTAGCGGAAGCATTAAAGATCCAAGCCGCTCACGGTCTCGCGGAGGCCGCCGCACCGCCGATTGCTAAGGAGCAAGCAGAAGCGGCATCGTGCGTGCTAAAAAGAGTTCGCCCCGCATCACCGCGTCAACCCCGAACCGTGAATCAATGCCGGCCGGACGAATGCGAATGCCAATGATCGCATCCGCTACCGCGTCGCAATCCGTGACGCTGTAACCCACGCCAAACAATCCGAACTCATCAACAAACGCAAGCAAGCGATCGAGGTTGAGTTTTGCAAGTTCGTCCAGAAAAACCCGGCGTCGCGCGATGTCAGCGTCCGTCAGTAGACGGCCGGCTGCTGCGCAAAGTGCCTCGCGTTACTCTACATTGCGCGCAAAGTCCAGTGCATTACCCGTGGCGCCGTCCATCGCCGTATTATCAAAAATGCACCATGCCTCGGCGCCTTCATCACGCGCGACCTGACTTGCAAACTCACGCAACCGCGCCTCGTCGTATTGCGAGTAGTACACGCGCGGTGACCCATGCCATCGATAATAGGTGAAGCCTCCAAACGGCTCACTACGCTCCGCGCGCGCGAAAGGCGCAGGGTCGGCACCGACACGCGTGATGCAGTATCGCTGAAGCACTTCAACGGCGTCACGCTCTGCCCACGATGCATGGCGCGGCTCGCACGCTATCGCACCTGAATACTGCGAGCGAAAGCGCTCGAAAAACGCGCGCGCGTCATCATCGAACGCATGGCTCGGCGCGAGTTGCACGACATACGGCCCGAGGCGATCGTCGAGTGCGGCTGTCTGCTCCAGAAACGCTTCGAGCAATTCGAAGCAATCGACGAATCTACGCTTGTGTGTGATCTCTTTTGGAATTTTCAGCGAGAAGACAAAGCCCGTCGGAACGCTTTGCGCCCAGCGCGCATACGTCGATGTGCGATGCGTGCGGTGAAATGAGCTATTGATCTCGACGCAGTTAAAGCGCGCAGCGTAGCGCTCCAGCGACGAACCATCGCGCGCAAACGCGTCCCGATGGTGTTTCGAAATTCGCCACCCAGCCGTACCGGTGCGTACAACCTTTGCAGCCGTCAATGCAGCCGAATGACACCCATGACGACTATGTACCCACTACTGCCTGTCCGGCTCGGCGATACGCGTCACCCAGAACCGGAACTCTTTCGGTGGAAAGCCGCGGAGCCGGCGCATACACTTGCCCCATGCACGCATGCACCGTTATTATATTCGTAGGAGGCCGATACGCACATGCTCGCACTACGGGTGGTTTGCACTATAGCGGTTGGCGTAGGTGCCCTTTACGCGTGTAGTGGCGGTTCTAGCAATTCAAACCCGCTTCCGATAAGCTCTTCGACTCCTGCGGTGTATGCAAAGCCGCAAAACAATGCTACGCCGATTCCCGGTACTCAGTGGACATACGATTATGCGGTAAGCATGCCCTCACCGTGGCCGCTGCCGACAGCGGGTACGCTAGGCATAGAATACGACGGTACAACGCAATATCGCGGCGCTACTTATGGCGAGACGAAAGCCGCCGGTTCCATAAGCAATCAAGACATTTACGTCTATGTCGCATGGAGTAACGCGTTCCAGGAATTCGCAACAGCGAACGTGTGGTCGCCACCGATGCCGTGTAATACGCCCCCACGAAGCGAAACCGTCTTAGACGCCGCAGTCGACTTCATCCATCCGCACGCGTTGACGTCCGGGACGGCTCAAGCATACCTTTGCGGCACGCCAAACGCCACGCTAAATTGGTCGCTAACCGTAATCGATGCCGGTCCTGCAACGGTGACTGTACCGGCGGGCACTTTTGTAACCGAAAAAGTCGCCGGAGTGTGGATATTGGGAACAATCGAACGAGATTATACTGCCTACGTTTACGGCACGGACGTAGTCGAACGCGACACGATCCAATACAAGAATGGTTCATTCGCCGGAAGTTTTACCGTAAAACTTCACAGTGGTCCGATTAACGTGGCTATCCCGGGACCACCAGAGCTCGGAGCCGACTACTGGTAGTATGCCTCTCGACTTGTATCTGATAGTCACGGCGATCGTTGCATGTCTTGCATTTGTCGTGTATTACAACGCTATGAAGTCGGCCCGGAAGCGCCGGGTATGCTGCCTTATTGTAATTGGCGCAGCTTCGTTCCCAGCACCGGTGCTCGTTAGCTTTTTTACCGCATGGGCGGCTTTTACTAGCGACAGCGCAGCGAGATTAGGAATCGAAGCTGCAGCATTGGGAGCACTGGGAGCAGCGTATTACTTCTTGGTTGCCATACTCCTTGAGTTCATAGTTACTCCGCGACGTTCCACGTCGTTGACGCTTTACGTCCCTACGGCGATCTTGTGCGTTTTTGTGCAGCTAGCGTTATTCTGGCGCGCACTCTTGGGCATTGCGGCCATGTATGTGTGACACGCGGGCTCGGATTGCGGCTACTGACGTGTAAGCACGGACGAAGTGCGCGTCGCTGCGCATGCGTTCGTTCCAGTATCCATATTGCGCCGAAAACATAGCCGCAATAAAAATCTCGTTGACCGGCGTATAAAAATGGACCCACGCGTAGCGTCTTGCAAATGCCGTCGCATATTCGGCGAAATACTGCGGGAAGTCGCTGTTCTGGAAGTTGGCCGGCCAATCCGGAACACCGAAATGACAGAGGTCAACGATCGGCTCGATACCGGATGTGCGCAATGCAGCAAACGTTTCGTCGCTGAACGCCCAATCGTAGGTTCCGGGCCCCGTGTGCGTGCGGTGGTACGGCCGACCGTAGCGCAAGTGCGTAATGCTGAGTTCGTGCACCAAAGCAAAATCGTCATGCCAGCGCTCGTAGTGACGACACTTTTCCATCTCGTCGACGCGCTTGATTTTCCCGTCGGCGAGGGCGATCGTTGGGTAGCTGTTTTCGATACCTGTGGCAAAGATGAACCGTCCCACCCCGGGGACGTACCCGATTGAGTAGCCCGCGGCACGAATGCCGTAGGTGCGTCACCGCTCCACGACGATGAAGCGCTCGACGAATTCTGCTGGGTCCGCGGCTAGCCGGTCGACCTGATCGGCACAGATTTCTCGCGCCTCGGTGGAATCCGCCGCGTCGTACCGCGCGCGCAGCGCCTCGTCTGCATAGATCAATGCAAACACTGCGTTGTTGAGCTTTGCCCATTCCACTCTGAACGGGCCATCCGTGACGTCGTTCGTATACTCCATTTTTCGCGCTCCGTCGCAATACATTTATCGGTAGCCGCGAATGCGACGTAAACCTCGGCGGCCGCTCGCTCGCCTGCTACAATGGAGCGCAGTAACCTCGCAGTCAAACGAGTCACGGCGCATACGAGAATGGTTCATTCTTACTTGTAATAGCACTATTTGGTTTTGGTGCATTGTATGCCCGGATCAACGTCTTCAGGGTTCCATTCCGAATCAACGGTCCGTTGGTCTAGCATTTTCTTCGAGGGGAAAATATGCGCCATGACGGACGACGCTGTCTCAAGAAGCCAGTCGAATAGCGCATTGGTAACGAACCCAATAATCGCTTCCCAGAAGCCCACAACGTAAGTGTATCACGCGCTTTTATTGCCACAGGCAAACAACAGCTGCGGTCGAACGACGTGTTCGACTACTGTAGTCGGAGGCAGCTTTGCGTACTTTCATCATGGCGTTATCCGCACTTCTGCTCGCGGCAGGCGCGCAGAAGCCGACCCTAGTCGGTACTTGGCAAGGAATCATCAACGGCCCCGGTGGCTCAACGCACCGTGTTATGCAGATTATGAACGAAGGCGGCACATATCGCGTTGTCATTCACAGCCTCGATGAATCGGATGTTCCAATAACCACGAACAACGTGTCGATTCGCGGCAACGCTGTAACGATGAAGTTCAACATGAACACGCCGCCATGGACCGATTATCACCGCCTGTACACTGCAACGCTCAGCGCCGACGGCAAAACGCTTGACGGCAAATGGCAGATTCCGAAGTACCCGATTCTGCGCGTGACGTATACGAAAGTCCCGCACGCGACATGGACGATCGTCGAGCCGAAGATTAAGCATGTGAACGTTCAGCCCGGCGTTGACGTCGAAGCTATCGATTGGGGCGGCACGGGACGTCCGCTTCTGTGGCTTGCCGGTCTGGGCAATACGGGACACGACTTTTATGGAATCGTCCCGGACTTAATCAAGCACTACCACGTGTATTCGATGACGCGGCGCGGATTCGGCGCTTCAAGCAAACCCGCCGCGACAGCCGCGAATTATTCCGCTGACCGTCTCGGCGACGACGTAATCGCCGTAATCGACGCGCTAAAAATCCAGAAACCGATCGTCATGGGCCACTCGATCGCGGGCGAAGAACTGAGCGACGTCGGCACGCGTTTCGCCAATCGCGTGTCGGCATTGATCTATGTAGACGCGGGATATTGGTACGCCTTCGACTCGGGCAACAAACCGAAAGATCCGGTTGGAGACTCGTCTGCGGGAGAGCGAATGCCGCCAATCGGAAAAGCGATTATCGAGAGCACAAGGAGTTTCAAAGGACCAATCAATCTCCCAATTCTCGCCATTTTCGCCCATCCGCACGACCTTTCACATGCGCCGCCAGCCGATCGCACTCCGGCGGAAGGTAAAAAATTCAACGCGGAAACATCTGCGGCCATCAAAGGCTTCAAAGCCGGCTTACCCAAAGCGAAAGTAATCGTCATCCCGCACGCGGACCACTTTGTCTACCTCTCAAACAAAGATGAGTTCCTGAAGGACGTAAACACCTGGATCGCGAGCCTGTCACCGCCGCGCTAGCTGCGGACATGAACAAAGAAGAAGAAATACTCGAACGGCGTGAATTCAGGGGACGTTATCCCTACGCTGCGCTGTTTATCGCGATGCTGCTCGTTGCGATATTGCTGGTCTTTGCAATCCTTGCGCTAACCGCCCACGTACGAATAGTAACGGATGAAGACATTGGGAAAGTTGCGTTTTTGCGTACGTTCGGATCCTTAGGGCTTCTCGGTTTCGGTGGCCCGTTAGTGTTTCTTACGCCGCTCGCGCTTAAACGGCGAAATACAGCACCCGCAATGCTCGTTTTAGATAAAGAATGGCTTTCATATGGGCCGTTCAAAGTCGCGTGGCGCGTGATGCGTCC
>CAZERJ010000078.1:0-14932 GCA_964514445.1 uncultured bacterium
TCACGTGCTTCACCAAAGACAACATCATGAAGATCACGGACGGCCTCTTCCACAAGACGTTCGACGCGATTGCCAAAGAGTATCCGGATATCGAGAACGAGCACTGGATCGTCGACATCGGCGCAGCGAAGATGGCAGACACGCCCGAAGCATTTGACGTGCTGGTGATGCCGAATCTTTATGGCGATGTGTTGTCCGACGTCGCGGCGCAAATCACCGGCTCCGTCGGCCTTGCCGGTTCTGCGAACATCGGCGACCATTGCTCGATGTTTGAAGCCATTCACGGCAGCGCTCCACGGCGTGCCGGACAAAATTTGGCAAATCCGTCCGGGTTGTTGCACGGTGCACTGCTGATGCTCGCGCACATCGGCCAGGGCGACATCGCCGAAACCGTGCACAACGCATGGCTGCGCACGATCGAAGACGGCATTCACACGTACGACATCTACAAAGAAGGCGTAAGCAAACAAAAAGTCGGCACGCGCGAATTTGGGCAAGCAATCATCGAACGCTTAGGTCAAAAACCGCAACAGCTCAAACCGGTCGAGTACGCAAAGGGCGCTCACATGGACATCGCAGAACGCATCGCCGGCGAACGCGCCATCAAGCAAGCCCTGGGTGTCGATATCTTCATCGATAAGCCGCGCGGCAATCCGGACGAGATCGCCGCCGCGCTGCAACCGATTCGCGCCGACGGCATGAAGCTGACGGTGATCAGCAACCGCGGCACGAAGGTGTGGCCAAACGGCAACCCCGACACGTTCTGGAGCGATCACTGGAGCTGCCGCTTTGAAGGCGACGATTTCGATCCCGCCAAGCTCGTGGCGCTGATCGAAGGTGTAACGAATGCCGGCTTTGACGTCATCAAGACCGAGGGTTTGTACTCATTCAACGGCGAGCGCGGATATAGCTTAGCCCAAGGACAATAGTTCCATGTGACGCACCGCGGCCCGTGTGGAGCTAGCATGTGTTCGTAACGGCCATCCTCGCACTCGCGCCCACGCCCACGCCCACGCCGAGGCCCGGGGGCCGTGTAGCGCGGGTGCGATTTCCTCGATTACGGATCGTCCCGCAATCGGCCGTGCGCCGGCAACCAACGGGTCGGCCTGCGTGGTTTTACCGCGCTCCGTTGTGGTAAACGTATCCAAATCTCGTCGTGCGAATTGCGCTGCGCCGCAACAACGAGGTCGTTGTAGCACCGCCGCTTCTCTACTCCATGCGTAGCGGCCAAATAATGCCATCTTCAATGCAGTGCCGAATTCGGCGGGA
Organism: uncultured bacterium; assembly: GCA_964514445.1. Classification (GTDB taxonomy): domain Bacteria; phylum Vulcanimicrobiota; class Vulcanimicrobiia; order Vulcanimicrobiales; family Vulcanimicrobiaceae; genus DASSRQ01. Next base: position 1,270 of record CAZERJ010000078.1, read on the forward strand.
GTTCCACAGCGCTTTTTCATGTATCAACCGTTGTTCATTTCCTCGTACGCGTTCTCGCCGGACGTAACGATGCTGCTCCAAGACCAACTCTCGTTGCCGAACGGCCGCGGCGGCGGCTCAGGAAACCGCGCGCTCGCGGGATTTCAGTGTACGATATCACCGAACGCCGTGATGGACGGCGAGCTCGAGTGGAACTTTCTGCCGGTGACGGCGTCTACGCAGCATGCGTTCGACGTGGGCGTGACGGTGCAAATCTGATGAACAGGGCAATCAAGGTCCTGGTTCTCATCGTATTGTCCGGGATCGTTATCGTCGGCGCTCTGGACTTTCTGGGACACGTGCGGACGATCGCGACCATCGTAGTGGCCGCCATTTTTCTGTGCTACGTGATCTTTCCATCGATTCGCCGGCTCAACAGGCGGCTTCCATTCTGGGCGTCAATCCTGATCGTTTACCTAGGCTTGATCGCGATCGTTGCACTGACGCTAAGCTTCGTCGTCCCTGCTATTAGCAACAACACTAGGCAGTTCGCACACGACGCGCCGGCGCTTGTAAACCGCGCTCAGGCTGCGCTGGCAGATCCGAACAATCCGGTTGTTGCGCGCATGCCCGCGCAAGTGCGTGATTACCTCGGGAAATTGCCGGCGGAAATCAACGCGCTGGCCGGCCGCTATGGTGGCGAAGTCGCCGGCAAAGCTTTTACCGTGATAGCGTCGGTTGTGGGCGTACTCGCGCTGTTCGTCGTCGTACCCGTCGTTGCGCTGTACATGCTGCTCGACAAAGACGCAATCCGCCACAATTTTTTGAGCGTCTTCCCACCCGCCAAACGCCCGAAGGTGGTGAAGATTTTGCAAGACGTGAATGCCGTCGTGGGCGGTTTCATTCGCGGGCAACTCCTGGTTGCCGTCATCGTCGGCATTTTAATCACGATTATGCTGACGATCTTGCACGTGCCGTACGCGCCGCTCATCGGCATGATCGCCGGTATTGCCGAGATTATCCCGTACCTGGGCGCATTCGTCGGCGCTGCGCCCGCGGTGATCATTGCGCTGGTGACCAACGGTCCGCTCAATGCCGGCTTGGTCGTGCTCGGCTTCATCGTTATCAATCAAATCGAAGGACATGTGATTTCACCGCTGGTTGTCGGTGAAAGCGTCGGTCTCTCGCCGCTCTTCATCGTCATCGCGCTGCTTGCCGGCGGCGAACTGTTCGGACTCGTGGGCTTGGTACTCGCCGTGCCGGTTGCCGGCATCATCAAAGTGTTGCTGGTAAATCTCGTTCCGCGCTATGGCGGCGTAGAGTGAAACTACGGTTCGACGAGCGGATCGGAGCCTATGGTCAGTGCGGCATACGGCGGCAACGCCGCACCGGGTGCAATTGAATCGAACGATACGCGAAACTGCGAATACATCAATCCGTGGTAACCGATAATCGGCTGTTCCGCGTCCTCTTGCGCAATGTAGGTGGCGCCGCCGATCTGCCGGTAGCGGATCATCCAAGAAACGCCCATCGTTGCGGCGTCCGTAAAGTTGCCGGCGATGCGCGCGCGCTCCACGAAGAACGTGGCCGTATCGATCCAGACGTCGCGCAGACGGTAACGTGACGGATTTTCCAGCGGAGCCAGCGACAAGTGATACGCGGACCCCAGGTCGTCCGGCTCAATGCCCACCTGGGCAATGCGATACGCGTGCGCCGTTGTAGAAACTGATGCGATCGTGCGCAGTCCGGTCTGCTGTTCGAGCGCGCTGACTTTTTGTGGTGCCGGATCGTGATACTCGCGTCGAATCTGCTCGACCAATTGCGCGGGCGTGAGATCGCTAGGCGCGGCGTAGATCGAAATTCCGAAGCTGTAATTGGGCGAGAGCATGGGCGGTCCGATGAAATCTTTCACGCCCGAACCCTCACGCGGTCCGCCGACATTCCATCCCATGAAATTAACACCGGGGGACGGTTTGTACGGATGCTCCAACTGCTCGTCGCTAACCGGCGGTTTGATAACGACCTGATTCGTTAGCGCCGACCAATACTCGTGATAATGGCGATGACCGGTCGAACCCGTATCCCCCGTCGCCGACACGTCAACAGCGTACGCGACGGTCTTGGGATACTGCTGCATTGCCCAAACGTCGCGCGCTTTCGCAAAGATGGCATACGGATCGGGCGGCGCCGAAACGGCGGCGGCAAGCATAAGCGCGTGCACCATGCCGCTATGTTCGCGCTCGGTCGTCCACTATCTTCGCAGCGCCAGCAGCGTGCGAACGACGTGGATGAGCACCGCGACCACCGCGACCCAGAACACGACGCCGATCCAATTCTGCCACCCTTGCGGGTGATAGATGGTCATGACGATCGCCATCGCCACGATGCAGGCTGCCGCGAGCATCGTTGCATTCGCGCGCTCCACGGTTTTCTGGAAGCGCGTCACCAACGCGTCGACATCTTCGAGCCGCGTGTACACGCGCAGATTTCCGCGCTCGACCTCACCGAGAACACGATCGAGGCGTCGCGGCAGTTCTATGCTCAGCTCGGCGGCATCGACGGCCGAGTCTTGCAGCCGCTCGCGCCAGTCTTGCCCCGTGAGGCGCTGGTACAACGCCTTCGAGACGATCGGCTCCAGATAATCACTGAGCCGCGCCTGCGGATCGATCGCTTCAATTCGCGCCTCGCACATCATCAGCGCTTTGAAGAGCTGCGCCAAGTTCCCCGGAAGCCGAAGCCTATACGCGCGCACGATCTCCAAAAGCGCGCTGATGGCCTGTTCGAAGTCGATATTCTCGGCCGCAGCATCGACGTACCGTTCCAGCATACGTGCGACGTCGGCTGTGAGCGCGCTGCGGTCTACCGGTCGCGACGGCGCGGTGAGATCGACGATACGATCGGCAAGGCGCTGCGGATCGCGCCGGTCGATGGCCACGAAGACATCGGCGACCTTGCGCCGCGCATCCGGCGTCAAACGCGCGACCATACCGAAATCGACCACGCACACGCGCCCGTCTGGTCCCGCAAACAAATTTCCCGGATGCGGATCTGCATAAAAGATTCCGTGCTCGAACGCCGGCTCCAGAACAAACCGCCCGATCGCGCGAGCGATCTGTTCGGATGGCGGCGTCGAGATCGTTTGCGGCTGCGCGCTCGGTACACGCGTGAGCGTCAACACGCGCCGCGTGCACCACTCGTCGACGGTCTGCGGTAAATCATACGCCGGATCGGTCGCGAAGATTTCGCGGAACGTGCGCACATTTGCCGCTTCCTTACGGTAATCGAGTTCGTCTTGCAGGCTCGTTGCAAAATCTTCAACGAGCCGCTCGACGTCGAACTCCTTGAGTTCGGGGATGCGCGTGGACCAGGTCGAGGCGATATCGCGCAAGATCTGGAGATCCGCGTCCACCTCCGCACGAACGTGCGGCTTTTGGACTTTGACGACAATGCTGCGGCCATCGCCCAGACGCGCAAGATAGGCTTGTCCGATCGATGCGCTTGCAAGCGGCGTACGATCGAACGATGCAAACAGCAGCTCCGGTGAAGCGCCGAGCTCTTCCACCACGACGCTTTCAATCTGCGCGTAGTCGCACTCGGGTACGTGCTCTTGCAGCTTTGCCAGCTCCGCGCGCACCGATTCCGGCAGCAAATCAGCGCGCGTCGAAAGCATCTGACCGAGCTTGATAAACGTCGTGCCGAGCTCTTCGCACGCCTCGCGCAAATGCTCCGCGCGATCGGCGCCGGCGATGCCTAATCCATGCCGCCCTAAGACGCCCAGCACGCGCCGGTAGCGGTCAATCTTGCTCGGAGGTGTTTGCTTGCTTGAATTCTGCATACTGCCGCACGCTTATTCCCAAGCTGAGCAGTTCCACATCGACCGGCCCGAGTTTCAGCTGCGTGATTGACGCCGGTGCAAATACCACTTGCACCTCACCGAACAGCGCGTCGAGCATCGCGTGCAGTGGTCCGGCGTGCGTGACGATGAGGACGCTGCGAAGGTCACTGCGCCGTACATCCTCGATCGCTTCCGCGACGCGCCTGCGAAGCGCATCGAATGTCTCGCCGCCGGGTGGAGCGTACGCGCGCGCATTCACGCCCGCCTCGACTTCATCGACCCGCAAACCTTCCCACTCGCCAAACCCGAATTCACGCCAACGCAGGTCGATTTCGGGTGTGAGCCGTCCGCGCGCGATCTCCATTGCCGTGTCGTAGGCGCGCGAAAGATCGCTCGTAAGAATCCGGTCGAAGTGCTCGCCGGCGAGGACGCGCGCAAGCTCGCGTGCTTGAGCGCGCCCTTCATCGCTCAGCGGAACGTCGGTGTGTCCTTGAAACCGGCGCTGCGCGTTCCAGATTGTCGCGCCGTGCCGGACGAAGGTAACGACTATCGCGCGTGCTGCTCGAGCAAATCCACCATGTCGTTGGCATGCTCTTCTTCAACGGCGAGGATCCCTTCGAGCATGCGGCGCGTCGTCGGATCGTTGTCTCCGAAGAACCGGATCATCTCCCGATAAGATTCAATCGCTACGCGTTCGGCGACGAGGTTTTCCTTGATCATGTCGATCATGTCGGAGCCTTCCGCGTACTCCGAATGACTGCGTGAGGCCAAGCCTTCGGGATTGAAATTCGGCGCGCCACCGAGCTGCGTGATGCGATCCGCAATTTCATCCGCGTGGCCTTGCTCTTCGTTTGCGTGCTGGAGAAATTCTTGCGCGACAGAGTCTTTATAAATGCCCGTCGACATGTAGTAATGGCGCTTGTAGCGCAGCACGCAAACGATTTCTGTTGCTAATGCTTGATTCAACACATCGACGGCCTGGCGAACGTCGCCGTGATAATCGCTCGTGATCGATCCGTCCATCATATTTTCGCGTGCGCGACGGCGCAGTTCTTGTACGTCCGACAGAAACGGTTTTGACACTGTATTCATAAAGGGCGCTTACCCGGCTCGGGTTCAGTCGCCTGCCTTAGAGGGCCTGACGCTCGGGATCGGCCGCCAGTCCGGCGAGATGGTCTAGGACACACTCCCCTCGCAGCGTCCACTGCTCGCCGCCGACCTCGAATTCCGCGTACGCGGCATTGAGCGCACGAACCGTGCGCAGCGCAGAACTATCGCGGCCGGTCCGCTCGAGAACCGCAAGGCGAACGACGATGTCATGCGTCACGATCAACGTATCGCGCGTCGAATCAAGCACTTTTACGAAATCCCGCCATCGCGCAGCGACGTCTTCCAAGCTTTCGCCGCCGGCAAAACGCACCGTCTGCGGATGCTCGCGCCATTCCCAGTACAATTCCGGTTCGCTGCGCGCAATCTCGTCGCGGTAGCGGCCTTCCCATGAGCCGTGAGCGATTTCGGTCAAGCGGTCGTCTGCTTCAATAGGAACGCCCGTCACAATCGAGAGCGGCAACGCGGTGTGGACGGCACGCACCAGCGGGCTGGAAATAATGCGCGCGATACGTTTCTCGCGCAGCGCTCGCGCGAGCGCTTGCGACTGCGCCTGGCCGAGCGGTGAGAGCGGTGTGTCGATGCGGCCTTGATATTTTCCGACGGCGTTCCATGTTGTTTCTGCGTGGCGAGCGATGCGGATGATTGCCACTACAACACCGCCGCGTCCACTCGATGCATGTGCGGCAACGCCCGCAGCGCGTCAAGCACATCACGCGCGGGCGCCGGATCGACGGCCAGCACCATGAGCGCGGCGCGTTCGCTGCGCGCAACTTGCATCGTGGAGATGTTGATGTGCCGTTCGCCCAAGATCGTGCCGACGCGTCCGACCATACCGGGAATATCGTCGTGCCGCGTGACGATCCACGCACCGTGTGGAATTGCGTCCAAATCGTATTCGTCGAGCTGTACGACGCGAGGTCCCGCAGCAAGCATCGTGGCTGCCACGCGGTGCGTTCCCGCATACACCGTAACGAGTGAGGAGTACGCTGTCTGCGAGGAATCGCTCGAGATCTCCAACGTGAGTCCGATCTCGTCGGCGATATCGATGGAATTGACAATCGATACGCGCCGGTCCGACGTGGTTTGCAGATATGCCGCGAGAAACGCCGCGCGCAGCGGCTCGGCATTGCTGCCGGCAATATCGCCTTGCAAATGCAGGCGCATCGGCATTGCTGCTGCACCGAAGATCTGTGGCGCGAGCCGCCCTAGCGCATCCGCCGCCTCAACATACGCGCGAACTCGATGCGCGTCGGCGCCGGTTGCCGCGGGCGCGTTCACCGCACCCGCGGCAGGCCGCCCGCGTAGCGCGTCGGCAACGTCGCCCGCAAGCTGTAGGGCGATGCGCTCGAGCGATTCGTATGTGGAACCGCCCAAATGCGGTGTCGCAACAACCTTCGGATGCGCATGCAATCGCGCCCCGGGGCTGCCCGGCGCGGGCGGTTCTTGCGCAACCACGTCAACCGCCGCAGCGCGAATAACACCGTCGTCCAGCGCTTGCAGCAAGGCTTCTTCATCGATGACGCCGCCGCGCGCACAATTGACCACGACCGCGGTGCGTTTCATGCGCGCCAGCAATGCCGCATCGATCATACCGCGTGTCTGCGGGGTCAGCGGCACGTGAAGCGTTACGACGTCCGCGCGTTCGACGAGCATCTCGAGCGATGTTTGCTGCACGCCCAGCGACGCAGCGCGCACCGCGGGAACGAACGGATCGTACGCAAGCACGTTCATCTCAAACGCGCGTGCACGCGTACTGACGGCGCCGCCGATACGTCCAAGGCCGATGACGCCGAGTGTTTTTCCAGCCAATTCGTTGCCGGTGAAATGCGAACGATCCCAACGGCCGCTACGAAGCGATTCGCTCGCCGCCGGAATGTGACGCAACACCGCAAGCATCAGCGCGAACGTGTGCTCCGTCGCCGCAAGCGTGTTCGCTTCGGGCGTGTTGAGCACTAGGATGCCGGCTTGCGTAGCGGCCTGCACGTCAATGGCATCAACGCCTACGCCAGCGCGCCCCACCACGCGCAGCTGCGATGCGCTTGCAATCAAATCGCGATCGACGCGCGTTTCGGACCGTACAATCAGACCCTGCGCATCGTGCAACTCCGCCAGCAGTTCTTCGCGCGAACGTCCTGCGCACGCAATGACGTGCAATCCACGTGATTCGAGCACCGCAACGCCCGCATCGGCGAACGGCTCGGCAATAACGACGCGCATAGCGCGCTGTTTTGGCCCAGGGCCCTTTGGCCCTTGCGTCGTAGCTGGCGGCGTGGCCAAAGACGAGCGAAACCGCCTGGCGGTTCGCAAAATGTACAAGCTGTTTATCAACGGTGCGTTCGTGCGCTCGGAGTCCGGCCGCAGCGATCCGCTCTGGGATGGCCGCGAATTCGGCGCAAACATCGCGCGCGGATCGCGCAAAGACGTTCGCGATGCGGTCGTCGCCGCTCGCGCCGCGCATAACGGCTGGCGCTCAGCCGCGCCGTCGAATCGCGGTCTTATTCTTTACCGCCTGGCGGAAATGATGGAAGCGCGACGCGCGGAATTCGCCGAGCTCACCGGCGATAAGCGCGAAGTCGATGAGGCGATCGATCGCACCGTGTGGTATGCAGGATGGTGCGACAAATTCGCCGCGCTGCTCTCGACACGCAATCCCGTCGGCGGTCCGCATTTCAATTTCTCGAGCGCGGAGCCAACGGGCGTCGTAGCGATTCTCGCACCGGAAGAGCCGGGATTGCTGGGTTTGGTTTCGACGACGTTGCCGCCGATTGTCTGCGGCAACGCCGCGGTTGTGATCGCATCAGAAAAACATCCGCGCACCGCAATGGTGTTCGCAGAAGCTCTGGCAACGAGCGATCTTCCGGCGGGCGTAGTAAACATCATTACGGGTTATCACAGTGAACTTGCGCCCGTGCTTGCAAAACACATGGACGTCAACGCAATGGCGTATGACGGCGGCGAGCGCGGCACGGAACTGGAAATACTCGGCGCGGAGAACGTCAAGCGCATACGCGTATTCAACGCGGAGACGCAAAGTCTGGATGAAATCGCGGCGTATTGCGAGATCAAAACGATCTGGCATCCCGCCGGCATGTGAACGAGCAGCAGGCACGCGACGACATTCTGCGCTACTGCCGTGAACTATGGGATCGCGGCCTCATAAGCGGCAGCAGCGGAAATGTATCGGTGCGCCTGCACGACGGGACGCTGCTGGTGACACCCGCAGGCCGGTCGCTTCGCAATCTGCGCGCGGAAGAACTTGCACGCGTCAGCGCCGACGGCGCGCCGCTCGACACGCGTACGGCTACGAGCGAGCTTCCGCTGCATGTTGCGTGTTATCGTGCGCGCTCTGATGTGCACGCGATCGTTCATACGCATCCGCGGTACTGCGTGGCGTGGTCGCGCAACGGCACCGTATTTCCGCAAGATACCGTTGGCGCGCGCGAAACACTCGGCCCGGTCGAATGGTCGTCATATCATCCACCGGGAAGCGCCGAACTCGCCACGGCGGTCGCACAAGCCGCGATACGCGCCGATACGATTTTGATGGAACGCCACGGCCTTACCGCGCTCGGATCGGAGCTGGAAGCCGCGTTTTTGCGCAGCGATTTGGCGGAAGAGGCGGCAGCAATAGGCTATTTAGGCCATTTTCGCAATTCCCCGGCATGAGCTACCGTCTCGTCCCGGTGCCTCAGCGTTTATCCGCGCGCCTTGCATTCCAACATCGCTAAGCAACTGCTCGAAGTGGACATTGCCGAACCAGACCCCCAAGGCATTTCAACACTCCGCGTGTAACCGTCGGCACCGCGTAAGCTTCGCCGAAGGCAAACCCTGCGCGGAAAATGGGGTGCCCTGCCGGCTTCGCCGGTAGGGGGCGTGCAGCACCAGGATGGTGCGGAACGCCTAGAAGTGAGCTAACTCCGAAATCGCCTTCAGCGATTCGGGAGAGGTGGCAGAGTGGTCGAATGCACTCGCTTGGAAAGCGAGCAGACCTTCACGGGTCTCGGGAGTTCGAATCTCCCCCTCTCCGAAGTCTATCTTGGCGGCTCAGCCGTTGCTGCGAGCCGCCAGCACGCAATCCAAGGATAGCGAAGTATAGTCAAAAGACTATGCAAAAGGGCGCGCGGACAGTGCTCGTCGTTGACGATGAAACCGATGTTGCCGAACTCATCTCGTACGGCCTGAGCGCCGCCGGATTCCACGTTGACTTGGTGCCGAGCGGCCGGGCGGCGATCGCCTACGTCAAGCACACGTTGCCCGACATCATCTTGCTGGACGTTATGCTGCCCGACATGGACGGGTTCGCGCTCATTCCTGTGCTACAGACACTCTCGCACTCTCCGGTGATTTTTCTGACTGCGCGCTCGCTGTCTGCCGATCGCGCGCGTGGGCTGAAGCTCGGTGCAGCCGATTACGTTGCCAAGCCGTTCGATATGGACGATCTGATATCGCGCCTGCGCGGCGCGCTGGCAGCGCGTTGAGCGCCGGTTTAAAACGCCATCTGCGGCGCACGTATGGCGCAATCATCACCATCGCTCTGGTTAGTCTTGTGTGTTTGGGCGGTTTCATCGCGTATGTCATTCAGTTCAACGACATCATGCGCAAGACGCAGGCCGCAATGGACCTGTACGCAGCACGCACGCGTGAAGTTCGAACCATCACATCGCGGGCGCAGGTTGAGCGCATCATTGCCGGCACGTCGCATCCCGGATGCGTTCTGCGCATCGCGCTCGCACGAACGCGTTACGTCGTCACCTGGAATCCGCTGCGCATCGAACTGAAACCCAGAGGCACAACGCTGAACTACAGCGGCACCTTAATCGACCGCCTCGACGGCATACCGTCGATCCTAGGGGGTCATGCACTCGTAAATAGCTACGAACTCGCATTCATTCCGATCGGTCCGGTGCACGCAATTCTACTGCGCACGTTCCTGTTTTCCGTATTGGCCGCAATTATCGTCACACTCATTGCCTTGCGGGTCTCCGATAAAATGGCTCGCGAGGCGCTCCATCCGTTGGGTGCGCTGTCTCAAGCGTTACAGGAGGCAGCCGGCGGCAATCATCCACCCGCGGCTGTGCCCCAGATGGGACGGGAAGAGATCGGTGAACTCATCGCAGCGTACAACAACGCCATCGAAGCCGAACGAAAAGCGCGCCTTGCACGCGACGCCGCAGAAGCGCGCACCCATCAGTTCATCGCAGACGCCGGCCATCAATTGCGAACGCCAATCACGGTGCTCTCGGGATTTATCGGCATTCTGCAAGCCGGCCGTCTACGCAGTCCCGATGATGCCCCGAAGATCCTTGATAAAATGCAGCAGCAGATCAAATCCATCACCGTCCTCGTCGAGCGGCTCATGCTGCTTGATAGCTGGCAATCTGCGGAGCAGCCGAAGGTTGCAGTTACTGACGTCGGTGAACTCGTGAGCGCGATCGTGGATCCAATCGCAGCCGCTCATCCCGAGCGAAACATTCAGCTTCGCAGCATCGCCGGGGCGAGAGCAAACGTTGACAGCGAAGAACTCACGTACGCGATCAGCAACATCGTCGTTAACGCCGTGAAGTATGCGCCCGAAGGTCAAATCACCATCGACGTTTGCGCCGCAGAGCGCGACGTACACATCTCTGTCGGCGATGAGGGTCCCGGAATCGCGCCGGAGGAGCTGCCGCACATCTTCGAGCGTTTTTATCGCGGCAGCCGCCGGGATGTGTCGGGCTCGGGCCTAGGGCTTGCGATCGCGAAAATTGCGGTCGAACGCGCGCACGGAACGATAACTGTACGAAGCGAACCCTCACGGGGTACGTGCTTCACGATCACGCTGCCGCGCGCCGATTGAGCCACGGATGAAGCGAATCGGCGGGCAGCGGGCGCGCGATATGAAAGCCTTGCGCGTGCGTGCAAGCCAGCTCACGTACAGCGTGCAACTGCGTCGGTGTTTCGACACCCTCCGCGATCACCAGAAGGTTTCGCGTGGAGGCAAGCGCCACAGTCATTCGCACGATCGATTCATCCGCGATGCCTTTCGCTTCGCCTTGTACGTTCGAAATAAACGAACGATCGATCTTCACGGACGTCAAAGGCAAGCGGCGCACTGAACCGAGCGACGAATAGCCGATGCCAAAATCGTCAAGCGAAACGCGCACGCCGAGGTCGCGCAACGTCTCAAGGACGTGCACGACCGCTTGTTCGTCTTTGGCCAGCGCCGTTTCCGTAATTTCCAAGGTGAGGCGATTCGGCGCGAGGTCCGCGGCGCGCAGCGCGGCGATCACTTTGCCGGCGAAATCCTCGTCGTCAAACTGCCGCCCTGAAACATTTACATTCACGACAGGAAGCGCGCCTCCCACGCTCGGCCAACTCGCAGCCTCACGGCACGCCATCTCAAGCACAAGCTCGCCGATGCGAACGATGTCGCCGGTTTCCTCTGCAATCGGAATGAACAGGTCGGGCGGCACAAGGCCGCGCTCGGGATCGTGCCAACGCACGAGCGCTTCAAATCCGCCGAGGCGGTTGTCCTTTAAATCGATGATCGGCTGAAAATGACAAACAAATTGCTGCATTTGCAGAGCGCGCTGCAATTGCGATTCCACGCGCAGGCGCGTGAGCGAATGTTCGTGCAAGCGTTTCGAGAAACGCCGGTATCGCGCATTGTCCCGCACCGCCGATTGCGCTGCAATCTCTGCATCGCGTAACAGATCTTCAGGCGTGTTGCGCGTTCCGGGCGCAGCGGGCGCGATGCCGACGTGTGCGCGCACGGCTACCCGTTCGCCGTGCACGTGGAATGGCTCGGCCAAACCCGCCAGCATCGCGTCTACCGTGCGGTGGGTGTGCGACGATTCCCACACCTGCGGCACCCACAAAGCGAATCCCGACTCGAGCTTCGCCAGCTCCGCACCCTCGGGCACGGCGCATTTTAATCGTTGCGCTACTTGCATAAGCACGTCGTTTGCCGATGAATGGCCGAGTGCTGCGAGTGCGTCAACCCGTTCGAGGTGCACGGAAAAGACCGCCCCGGGCCGGCCTTCCAACAGCGCTGACGCAACATGCTGCAACAGCAACGAACGTTTCGGTAAACCCGTCAGAACGTCGTGAAACGTCAAATACCGCAGCGACTCGACGAACGGATTGCGCGCGGCCGGGTGCAGCGCGATCGACGTTGAGGCTTTCTTGCGCACGACGACGACCCAGTGCGTGCAGCGGCGTGCCTCGTCGAAGACCGGCGTGAGCCGTACATCCCGCTCGGACACGGTAATCGACAGCGGCGTACATCTCTTCACGGCGCCGCGAATCGCGCTAACCGTTTCGCTGTCTACGTGCAGCCGGCGCAACATCCGTAGCGGGTGCTCGCGACTGAGCGCATTCATCGAGGCTCCGCAGATGCGATCGAAGGCGCCGCTTTTATAGACGATTGTGGGGCGCCGGCGGGCCGGCGGTTGGGCAATGATTAAAACGCCCTCACCCGCTTGCTCGGCGTACGCGTCCATGACGCGCAGCCGCTCCGATGACTTCATTACCGCCATTTTGGGGGCCGCGTCTTGGAGAGCAGCCCAACGCGGGCCCAGGGCTTTCCCAGGCTCGAACTTCAGCGCGGGGATGCTTGCTTTTGCGTCGCCGTGGGTACAGAAAGCGCAGAAAATGGTTTCGGCATTCCCGCGGGTCCTAGCGGTGGACGACGATCCCGAGATGCGATCGTTGCTTGACTATGGCCTCACGAACCTTGGCTACGAGGTCAAGACGGTCGCGGACGGTCATGCTGCGATCGCGGAGGTCTCGCGCTTCAATCCCGAGGCGATCTTGCTGGATATCGGCCTGCCCGGGATCGATGGTCTTTCGTTGCTCGCTAATCTTCGCCGCGTCACGGATGCGCCGATCATCATGCTCACCGGGCGGTCCGCGACGCACGATAAAGTGAACGCGCTCACGCGCGGCGCCGACGATTACGTTGCCAAGCCCTTCGATCTCGAAGAACTGGCCGCGCGAATTCAAGCGCGGTTACGGCGCCCCACCATCGAAGCTCGCGACATCGTACGCTACGCAGATCTCACCGTTGACGTCAGTGGACGCAAAGCAGCCAGAGGCAATACTCCGATCGAACTTTCGGCGCGCGAATTCGATCTGCTCGTCACGCTTGCGCGCCATCCCGAGCAAGTGTTTTCGCGTACTCAACTGCTTGACTTGGTGTGGGGTATGGATCGCGACGTAACGCCGGCGACGGTAGAGACCTACATTTCCTACGTGCGCGCCAAGGTCGATAGCGAGAACCGGCCGCGGCTGATCCACACGCTTCGCGGAGTAGGCTATACGATGCGGCTAAACGCCCCGAAGTCGCTTGCCTAGCCGCCTGGAACGCTTTTTTCATGTACCGGCCGGGGCGGCCAAGCGCGAACATTTTCGAGAGCCGCAGCGTTCAATAAAGCAGAGGACAAGTGTCGCCGAACGCTCGGCAGGTTAAGGCAGCAATGGCGAGGATTCTGCTCCAGACAACGATTCCATATATCGAAGACGATTGGCACGTCGGCCGTTTTTCCAAACTCGCACAACTTTTAGAAGACGACGGCCACGACGTCGCCGCACGCAACCGCGAACCATTAGAGGACGGCAGCGATGCGGTGCTTTCACGTTTAGGCACCTCCGGATTCGATCAGCTTTGGCTCATCGCGGTAGACAACGGTAACGGTCTGGCACCGGCGGACGTGCGTGGAATCTTCCGCTTCCGCGAAAAAGGCCGCGGCATGCTGACAG
>CAZERJ010000079.1:0-14839 GCA_964514445.1 uncultured bacterium
CGCAACTTGCGGTGATAGGTAATCGCAAAGCGGTGCGCCTCATCGCGAATGCGCATCACTAAGTGCAGCGCCGCGGAGTGAGGCGGCAGCACAATCGGCTCGGATTGCCCCGGCAGATAGAGCCATTCGTGCTCCTTCGCAAGACCCGCCACGGGAATTCCGGTCATGTCGAGTTCTTCCATGACTTCATACACGGCGCTGAGCTGGCCTTTGCCGCCGTCGATCAGGATCAAATCCGGTTTTTTGTTGAACTTTTCGCTCTTGGCGAGCTGCGCTTGTTCGGGGGTGAGTTCGTTATCGGTTCGCGCGCGTAGATACCGCAAGCGCCGGCGCAGCGTCTCTTGCATCATCGCAAAGTCGTTCGGGCCTTGGTCGTACTGAATCTTGAATTTGCGGTAATCGCTCTTCTTCGCGCGTCCCTCAACAAAGACGACCATCGAACTGACCGGATTGGTGCCTTGGATGTTCGAGATGTCGTAGCATTCGATGCGGTGCGGTGGTTCGGGTAACTCCAGCGCGTCCGCGAGCTCGGTGAGCGAGCGCGCCTGCGCGGTTTCCTGGACTTCCTGATGCGCGAGAAACGCTTTCAGGTTTTGCTGCGCGTTGCGTTCCACGAGCCGCATGTATTCCGCGCGATCTCCCCGCTGCGGCACCAGCATGCGCACGCGCGCGCCTTTGATCTCGGTGAGCCAGCTTTCAATGACGCTTGCATCAGCCGGTAGCGCCTGCACCAAAACTTCTTTTGGAACGGCTGCTGCGCTGCCGCGCGAGCGGCGCTTGATTGCCACCGGCGCCTGATTGTCGCGCGCTTCACGCAGTGCTGCAAGCGGCGAGCTGCCGCGGATCTCCGGCGCGCTCGCCGTTCGCGCGGTATAAAATTGCTTCACGAATTCACTGAACAGCACATTGTCGGGCTGATCGTGCACGCCGTCAAGAATGAAGTGCTCTTGGCCGATCAGTTTGCCGCCGCGCACCATGAAGACTTGCATGCACGCTTGGCCTTGCGCGCGCGCAACGGCAATCAAATCCATGTCCAAACGCGAGCGCCACACGACTTTTTGCGATTCGGTAACACGGCGGACCGCAACGATGCGATCGCGAATACGCGCGGCGTTCTCGAAGTTGTAAGCCTGCGCAGCGTGCACCATTTCGCCTTGCAGGCGATGGAGCAACGACTCTTGCTTGCCCTCGAGGAAGAGCACGACTTCCTCGATCATGTGGTCGTAGTCTTCTTCGGACTGATAGCCCACGCACGGCGCCAAACACCGCTTGATGTGATATTGCAGACACGGCCGGCGACGGCGGCCATCGATAGGCTCGGTGCATGTGCGCAGCGGGAACACCAGACGCACCAAATCGATCAGTTCGCGCAGCCCGCTCGCGTTTGTGTACGGCCCGAAGTAGCGCGCACCGTCATCCTTCACGACTCGCGTAAAGACCACGCGCGGGAACGGCTCGTTCGTTACTTTGAGGTACGGGTAGCGCTTGTCGTCGCGCAGCCGCACGTTGTACGGCGGCTGATAGCGCTTGATTAAATTGGCTTCTAGAATGAGCGCTTCGACTTCGTTCGAGACGACGATCGTGCGCACGTCGCGAACGCGCTCCACCATCGCTTGCGTGCGCACGTGATGCGCGGCGCTGTCCTGGAAGTACGAGCGCACGCGGTTGCGCAGCGAGATCGCCTTGCCGATGTACAAGACGTCATCGTTCCCGTCGACCATCATGTAGACGCCGGGACTGTCGGGAATTTGCGCTAAGGTATCTTTAAGGGCCATCGAAGAAACGAAACGGGATTATGCCGGTTGGCTTCTTCTCTTCTTCACCAGCATAAAGACAACCGCTGCAACCACGCAGATCGCTGCAACGATGAGAATAATTTTACCGGCCGAGCCGGTCACCGCGTCGGAATGTTCGCCGAGCGCAAAGCCGGCGTAAATGAATCCGCCGCAAAAGAGTGTTGAGCCCAGGAACGTCCACACGTAAAACGCCGCAAGCGGCATCTCCGCAATGCCGGCCGCTACGCCGACAACGCCGCGAATCACGGGAATGAAGCGGCACAAAAAGATCGCGGCATTACCGTATTTGGTAAAAAATGCGTGGACGCGATCCAGGTCCTTATGATGAAAACGAACGTACGGGCCGAAGCGTTCGATGAACGGGCGTCCGCCGAATCGTCCGATGGCGTAACCCAAGCTTTGCCCGGCGAGCTCTGCAACGACGGCAACGATGATGCAGATCCAGACGCTGGAAAGATAGCCCTTTGCAGCGAGCGCTCCGGAGGCCGGCAAAATGATTTCGCTGCCGATCGGCGCGCCAATGTTCGCGATGGTCATCGCCGCAAACAATCCGCCGTACCCCAAATGGTGCAGCAGATTGAGGAAAAATTGCGTTACGCCGTGCACTTAGCGCTTTCGAGGATATTGGCCGCAGCGCTTGCCCCCTCGGCAAGGATAGCTTCCAGGAGGTCGTGCGGCTCCACGTTGCGGTCGCCGGCGCGCTCGGCCGCGATAGCTACAACTTTACGCACGCGCGGCGTGATGAGGATGCCTTCCCACATACGGTCTTCGCCGGTACCTAGCGCGCGTCGAAGTTGCGAGTGGGCCTCGCCGGCATCGATGTTGTGCTCTTGCAACCATTGGGACACGCCGTCGTCCTGTTCGTCCAGCAATGCAACTGCCAGATGCTCGACGCCGACGTAATAGTGGTTATGATTGCGGCATTCTTGTTCGGCGGCTCGTAGCACGCGTCCCGACGCCGGACTGAATTTGGAGAACAATGGCTCTCGCCGCAAAACCTCTAGAGTAAAGTAGGGTGGAATGGTCGGGGCGACACGATTTGAACGTGCGACCTCTTCGTCCCGAACGAAGCGCTCTACCAAGCTGAGCCACGCCCCGACGTCATAAATGACCACCTGAAGTTCGGAAGGCAGAGTTGCCCTCCTGCCTCAACGGGAGTCGCGCTTCGCGCCTACGAAGTGCGGCAGACGCTATGCGTTATCTTATCGTGGGCTGCGGCCGAGTCGGCTCGACGCTCGCAAAACTGCTTGACGCGGACAACCACGAGATTGTCGTCGTCGATGAAAACCCGGCGGCGTTCAAACGTTTAGGGCAAAAATTCAAAGGCCACGTCGTTGTCGGAACGGGTATCGACTACGACGTTTTGAAACGCGCCGGCGCCAAAACCGCCGATGGCCTTATCGCCGTGACGAACGGCGATAACCGCAACATCATGGCAGCACTCATCGGCCAACGCTTGTTCAACATCAAGAAAATTGTCGCGCGCATCTACGATCCGATGCGCGGCATGATGTACCGCGACCTGGGTATCGACACGGTGTGCCCAACGACGGTGGGTGCCAAGCTCATTCGCGATCAACTGATGGAAGCGCCGTGGGATTCGCTCCAGTCGTTCGATTTCGGAAAGATCACTTCGCTGACGGCGACGGTGCCGGCTTCCGCATCGGGCAAGCGGGTCGTTGACGTCGAGAACGCGGGCCGGATTCGCATTGCGGCGATTCGCAGCGGGAAGACGGTTCGCGTTGCTGCCGACGATACGATCTTGAGCGAGGGCGACGAGATCAACGCTATCGTTGCGCCGGAGGCGATATCGGAATTTTCGCAGCTGTTTACCGTCGAGCGGCCTCCCGTTGCCGCCGCCGGAGGTGCGAGCTAAATGTTCGTCGTGATCGTTGGCGGCGGAAAAGTCGGCTCGTACCTTGCCCGCGCACTGCTCAAGCGCCAGCATGAAGTCGTCGTCGTTGAGAAACTCGAGCGCAAGGCATCGCTGCTGGATCAGATGCTCGAGCAGCGTATCGCGATCGTCGGCGACGGTTGCGATCCGCTGGTGTTGGAACAAGCCGGTGCTGCGCGGGCCGACGTCATCGTGGCGGACACGGGCGACGATGAAGACAATCTGGTTGTCTGCCTGATTGCTACGCGTTTGCCGAAACCGCGCTGCATTGCGCGCGTAAACAACCCGGCGAACAAAAAAGTCTTTGAATCGCTCGATACGTCCGATCGCATTACCGTCATTTCGACTACCGAGATCATTCTCGACGCGGTCAGCTCGCAGATCGCAGCGGAAGTCTAAGCCTTTAGATCCATTCGTTCCAGGCGCCGCCGGAATGTCAGCGCGCCTGTCAGCGTTGTCGCGATCGCTACGGCGAACGTCGCGTCGATGAGCGCACCACGCGCGGGAAAGGACGGGGGCGTTGCAAGTGCGAGCGCGAGCGAAAGTGCTCCGCGAATACCGGCCATTCGCACGACGTTACGCCACTGTGCGTTTTGCGGACCCGATGTAAGTTGCAAGAGACCATAGGCGAGCACAAAGCGCGCAATGACGACGCCGATAATCGTAAAAACCGCGAGGCGCCACGTCACTTGCATATGCGTCAGATCCACGGCATCGCCGAGTAGAAAAAACAGCGCGCAATTCGCACCGAACGACAGGCGCGACCAA
Organism: uncultured bacterium; assembly: GCA_964514445.1. Classification (GTDB taxonomy): domain Bacteria; phylum Vulcanimicrobiota; class Vulcanimicrobiia; order Vulcanimicrobiales; family Vulcanimicrobiaceae; genus DASSRQ01. Next base: position 4,459 of record CAZERJ010000079.1, read on the forward strand.
AATCGCGACACGCCTTCGGCCGCCGTGACGGAAAGTAAGTGGCGTTCGCGCTCGTGGAGCGTCACGCCGAACGCGATGACGGCGAAGATGCCGGAGAGCGCGAACCGGTCGCACAGCGCATAGACGCCGTAGGCGCCGGCAAGCGTGGCAATAATTTGCGCTACAACGTGAACGTTGCGCCGCAGTGCGAGCGACCCAATCCAACCGCCGAGAATGCCGACGATAATGCCGCCGAGCACGCCGAGTGCCGGGATCAATATCGCCGCGCTGACTACGGCGCGGTATAAAACGACCGCAACCGCATCGTTCATCAACGACTCGCCTTCGACGATCGTCGTCAGCTCCGCAGGTACATGGAGCGCGCGGAAGATCGCGGTCACGGCAATCGGGTCCGTGGCGCTGAGCACGGTACCCAGCAGAATCGCGGTACTCCACTGCAATCCCGCCAGATGCGCCAGAGCAGCAACGATACCGGCGGTTACAACCACGCCCGGCACTGCAAGCAAAACGATCGGCCGCCAATGCGAGCGCGCAATATGCGCGTCGAGTCCCCATGCCGCCTCGAAAATGAGAGCTGGAAGAAACACGTACAGCGTCAGCATGCCGAAGTACGGCGCCGAGCCGCCGTGCGTAAGCGTTCCGGCTAGGACGCCTGCGATGAGCAGCGCCGCAAAGACCAGCGGTTTCAATGCGTGTGCGTGAAGTTTCCGACAGCGGTTCCGCACGTGCGCATCGCCGCGATGGCCTCGCGCATCCCCAGCGGCGCTTGTGGGCGACCCGCGGTCGCGAAGTACCATTCCGGATCGATGTTCAGCGTGCGCGTTTGAATCATCGCAACGTTGGTGCTGTTCAAAAACGCACGCATGGCGTCGATCTCGCCGGCATCGTCGGTGACGCCCGGATGCGTGAGCAAATTCAGTGAGACGCGTAAGCCGGCACGGCATGCCAGACGCACCGATTCAAGCACGTCCTCTAAACCGTATCCCGCCGGACGGTAATACGCTTCGTACACGCGCGGACGGAACGAATTCAAACTGATGCGCACTGCCTGAAGACCCGCATCGATGCAGCGCTGTAATGCCGAAGGCATGCTGCCGTTCGTGTTGAGATTGATCGTGCCGTTCGAACATGTGCGGCGTATGAGTTCGATCGCGCGTGCAATGGTGATCGAGCGCAGCAGCGGTTCCCCTTCGCACCCTTGACCGAAAGAAACGATGCCGTCGTGCACGCGTTCCAAATGATGAACCGCGACGTCCGCAAGTTCTTCGGGCGTGGCCTCGTAGCCGATGCGGGTCTGCGGGGCCGGTAAGCCCGACTCTTGTTCCGAGATGCAGCCAACGCAGCGCGCATTACATTTCGGCGAGACCGGCAACGCTGCTTCGCCACGTTCCAAGAACACGTTTTGCGCGGTGAAACATCCATACTCGCGCGAGCAGATACCGACTTGGGCCAGCACGCGATTTTGCGGCTCGTTCGATAGGCGCTGAAAAATCATTGCTTCGAGTTCACCTTGCGCAAACGTGCGTGGCTGCCAATCTTCGCTCTCATCCGTTTGCATCGCAGCAACGTATAGTTCGTCGTCCACGACGCACGCGAACGTGTAACCGAACAGCGGCAACGCAGGCGCATCGTCATCGCGCTCATAGGCGGGCAGCAGCAAACGCGTATATCCGGCGGGCAGCATCACCGCAAGCGCGTACCGTTTGTTCGCCCGTCCCGACGTCAAGAGCGGACGGCGTCCCGGCAGAATCATCGCAACCGTGCCGGGCGGCGCCGGAATCAACTCGTCGCGACGAACGCTTCGAACCACTCCGCCGTCGGCCAGCGGTTCGCGATCTTCATCGAAAAAGATGCGGCCTTGCGCATCGCAGTAGGCTAACCCGATCATATACGTTTGGAGAGCATGTGCTCCGTTTCGAGCAGCTCGTACCCGCGTTTTAGATAAAAATCATGCGTGCGGTCGTGATCCGTATGCGTGTTCAGCAGCACGGCCAAGAAGCCGCGCCTGCGTGCCCAGCGCTCCAATGCTTGCAAGAGTAGCGTGCCGATGCCCTCACCACGATACTCGCGGTCGACGATCATCTCGTCGATGTACGCAAACGGGCCGCGCAGGAGCGATTGTTGTATCGCGATGCGTCCCAGGCCAACGACGCCGACGCGTGGCACCACCGCGACGAATATTTGCGAGGTTTCCGCGGGCGCCTCGATGAGGTACAGTGCGTGCTCGACCGAGATCGGCGAACCAAGCTGCACGCAGAGCTGCGCGATGCGCGCGGAGTCGGAAGCTATCGCTTCACGAATCGAGGGTTGCATCGAACACCCGCACGGCGGGTCCCGTCATGAACGCATCACCGGTGCCGTCCCATTCCACCGTCAAATCGCCGCCCGGAACGCGAACGGTGACGGGCGATCGCACCATCATCGTGCGCATCGCCGCGGCGGCGCTGGCAACTGCACCGGTACCGCACGCTTGCGTGAGGCCGGCACCTCGTTCGTGGTGACGCACGAAGAGTGTCGTGCGATCGACCGCGCTTGCGACGTGCACGTTCAGATCCGGAGCGCGCTTTCCGAGCGCGTGCAGATCGACGTCGGCCGCGGAATCGACGAACAACACGGCATGCGGATTCCCCATCGAAATGTAGTGCGCTTCTGCGAATGGACCGCCGCTCGCCTCGAACACAGGCGTGCCCATGTTGACGCGCACGAGAAACGGATCGTTCGAGATCACCTTTGTTTCGATGGGACCGCCCAGCGTTTCGATTGTCAGCGCATCACCTTCGCCGTGTTCATAAAGGTAACGCGCCACGCAGCGCACGCCGTTTCCGCACATTTCCGCTTCGGTGCCATCGCTGTTGATTATGCGCATGCGCGCGTGTGCCGTTTGTGAACTCTCGATCAACAGCACGCCGTCTGCGCCCAAGCCGGCTCGGCGGTGACACCACCGGCGTGCAAAGCTAAACGGATCGGCGCCGAGGGATTGGTTACGGAGATCGATGACGATGAAGTCGTTGAGCGTGCCGTGCATCTTCGACACGGCGAGCCGGGACATTATCCTTGCGTCACCTCAGCACGCGTTCCATCGGGCGCAATGAACGGCCCTTGCGGCGAGACGGTTGAAACGGCGTGCTTATAAATGAGATGCGTTTTGCGCTCGTATTCGAGCAAAATCGTGAACGGATCGAAGCCTTTGACGATCCCGCGCAACTGAAACCCGTTCACCAAATAAACGGTGACGGGTACGCTTTGCCGCTTTATCTCGGCCAGGTACGAATCTTGCAGGCTTCCCGGCATGGGCAGCTGGCTTCAAACCCACCCAAGTTTTTCCCTTGCCGCCGACGCAACATCGGCAGCGCGCAGCCATAGTGTATTCGGCTCACGCCGGAACCAGGATTGCTGCCGTTTGGCATAACGCCGCGTTGCCCGCACGAGCGTCGCGCGCAATTCCTCGAACGTACAACGGCCTTGTAAATATGCGAACACTTGCGGATATCCGACGGCATCGGCCGCAACGGCGCTCGCGCCGACACGCTGGGCCTCCTCGAAAAAACCGTCCGCCAACATGCGATCCGTTCTCGCTTCGATCCGCCTCAACAGCACAACATCGTCAATATCCAAAAAGATCTTTGCGAATGGAATGCCTTGCGACGCAAGCGTTTGCATCTCGCCGTCGCGGTGCGTTGCGCGCTTGGGCGCGAGCGCAACTTCCAGCGCTCGGAGTACGCGATAGGTGTCGGTGGGCTGGAGCATCTGCGCGCGCCTGGGGTCGCGCATTGCCAGCCACCCGTGTAAAAACTGCGCGTCGTGAAGCGTTGCTTCTCGCGCCAGGCGAGCTCGCAGATCCGGATCGTACGCGGCATCCAGTTCGACGCCGCCGGTCAGCGCGCGAATGTAAAACCCGGTTCCGCCCGCAACAATCGCACGTTTTCCGCGGGTGTGGATCTCCAATACCGCGCTCGTTGCATCCTCGGCGAACCGCGCCGCCGAGTAGCGCTCATGCGGATCGAGAAACGAGACGAGATGGTGACGAATCTTTTCGCGCTGCGCATGCGTCGGCGCAGCCGTACCGATCTCCATACCGCGGTAGATTTGGCGAGAATCGGCACTGACGATCTCTGCATTGAACTGCTGCGCAAGATCGATCGCCAGCTGCGTTTTGCCGCTCGCAGTAGGCCCCGCTAAAACTAGGACGCCGGTTCGCACCGTACCGGGAAGTTCACCGAGCGCGCGATAAAGCACAGCTCGTGCGCGCGGTGGTGCAACTGTTCGAGTTCGCCCGCGCGTTCGTGCTGGTCAATGCTCACCTTTGGATGCAGTATGACTTCGGTAAATTCTCCGGAGCCATCCGGGTTCAAACGCATTGTGCCCGACGCTTCGTCGGTGTATGTCTGAACGGTAACGCCGGCGTCCGCGCACAGGTGTAAAAAGGACAGCATGTGGCACGAACTGAGTGCTGCAATAAGCAGCTCTTCAGGATTGTAGCGCGTGTCGTCCCCGCGAAATGTCCGTGCGGAAGAAGCCGGTATCTCGGCACTCTTGCCGTTTGATGTTATTTTATGATCGCGGCCGTAAGAGCGGTAGTCCGACGTGCCGCTTCCGCGGTTTCCCGTCCATTCAAGCGACATCACGAAGCTGTGCGTGTTTGCCATCTTAGAGGCGTTTAAACAGCCGCGCGATGGCCTCCGCTTCCATTCGCACAATCGTCGGGCGGCCGTGCGGGCAATGCATCGGGTTTTTACACCGCTCGAGCCGCTCGACGATCGTCTGCATCTCCACGATGTCGAGGCGCTCGCCGGCGCGTGTGACGGAATGACACGCGAGGGTCGCCCAGATGCGTTCGCGCACGTCACGTTGTTTGGGTTCGTCGCTCAAATCTTCAAGGAAACCGCCCAAGTCAAACGGGCGCGATGCGTAACCGGCCGGCGTAGCGGCGATGCGGTACGCATGCTCGCCGAACGGTTCGATCTCCATGCCGCCCTCGCGCAGCACGTCCAGCGTGCGATCGAGCACGGCGCTTTGCTCGGGACTCAATTCAAACGTGTGCGGCACCAGCAGCGGTTCACTGGGCGCGCCGGGTTGTTGCGCCGCGCTGACAATGCTTTCGTACGCGATTCGTTCATGCGCGGCATGCTGATCCACCAGCACCAGCGCGCGCCCGTCTGTCGCAAGAATAAATGTATGATCGAGCTGCGCGAGTACACGAAGACCGCTATGCGCGGCCACTTCTTCCGCTGCGAAGAGCGGCTGCAACGCTGCCGTTCCGTCCATGGTGTTCATCGTGCGTGGCAATGGCGAGACGGTCACCGCATCACGGAAACGCGCGGTCGCATGGTCGCGCAGCGTCGCCGCGATGGCATTTCGAACGGCTTGCCCAACTTGGTGCGCGAACCGGAATCGCACGTCACTTTTCGTTGGATGTACGTTCGGATCGACATGCTCGGGCGGCAGTGCGAGAAACAGCACGCCGTACGGTTGACGTCCGGTCATCGCGAACGTGTGATATCCCGATGTCCATGCGCCCGCAAGAATCGTACTGCGCAGCAGTCGTCCGTTGACGAACAGCAGCTGCATGCGCCGGTCCGGCCGGTCGTTGCCCGGCGTGCTGATGAATCCATTGACTGCGCCATGCAGTCCGCGCGCGGCACTGGGGTCAAGCGGAATGAGTGCGGCCGCAGCATCGCGCCCGAAGATCTCCGCCAAACGCGTATCCGGCTGCGGCGATGCCGGCAGCACCCAGGTTTGCGTGCCGTTGTGCGCGAGCGAGAATGTAATCTGCGGATATGCCAGCGCAAACGTCGAGAGCCAGCCGGAGATCCGGTTGAACTCCGCCGCGGGCGATCGCAAGTATTCGCGCCGCACGGGGACGTTTGCAAATAAATCGCGCACCCGAACGACCGTACCGATGGGCGTTGCAGCAGGGCACACCGGCGACGATTGTTCCGCATGCGCGAAAATCTCTGCCCCGATCTCGCTCGAAGCCGTACGGCTGAGAATGTGCACTTGCGCGACGGCGCCGATGCTCGCCAAACCTTCACCGCGAAATCCAAGCGTGGCGATGGATTCAAGATCGTCGGCCTGTGCGAGTTTGCTGGTCGCGTGACGCCGCACCGCGTACGGCAGATCTTCCGGAACGATACCGCTTCCGTCGTCGATGACTTCGATTAGCTGCAATCCGCCATCTTGGATCGACACGCTAATGCGCGTCGCGCCGGCATCAACGGCGTTTTCCACCAGTTCCTTGACAACCGAAACGGGACGCTCGACAACTTCGCCCGCGGCAATTTGCCCGATGGTTTGTTCGTCGAGAAGATTGATCAAGATTGCGAGGGCAAGAACGAGAGCTGCGCCGCGGGAGCGACTTTCGCGAGCCGGCGCCGCAGTGGCACTTGCTCCTCGAGATCGGTGTGGCCGGATAATGCGTCGGCAATTTCTTGCGCGCGCTCGATCACGGCATCGGGCAACCCTGCCATGCGCGCGACTTCAATGCCGAACGAACGTGATGAGCTTCCGGGAAGAACGCGGTGGGAAAACACCGGACCACCATCGGAACCGGTGTTTTCGACGGCAGTGATGTGATAGTTCGCAACCAGAGGCCAGTGGTCTGCAAGCGACACCAGTTCGTGGAAATGCGTCGCGAACAGCACCATCGGCGCCTGATCGTCCAGACCAAGCAAAAACTCGCAGATCGCCTGCGCGATCGAAAGGCCGTCCACTGTCCCCGTTCCGCGTCCGACTTCGTCGATGAGCAAAAGTGAGCTGCGCGTGCAGCTGCGCAGGATGTTTGCGGCTTCGGCCATCTCTAAATAGAACGTAGACTGCCCTGACGCCAAATCGTCGCCCGCGCCAATGCGTGTGAAAATGCGGTCCACAATGCCGACACGCGCAGACTTTGCCGGAATGTACGAGCCGATCTGCGTCATGATCGTCAAAAGCGCCGCTTGACGCAAGTACGTCGACTTGCCACCCATGTTCGGGCCGGTCAGCAAAATAAACCGGTGATCGCCACTGCGCAAACGCAGATCGTTGGGCACGAAGTTTGTGCGCAGCACCGCTTCCATGACGGGATGCCGCCCATCGGCGATCTCGAGTTCGCATGAATCATGCAGCTGCGGTTTGATGTACCCGCGTTCGGCGGCACACTGCGCCAGCGAACATAGCACGTCGATTTGCGCGAGCGCTTCGGCGGTAGCGAGCAATTCCTCGATGCGAAGCGCGATGCGCTCGACCAATTCGGCAAAAAGGCGCTCTTCCAAGCGCAGCTGCCGGGACTGTGCCGTCGATATTGCCAACTCCAGCTCTTTGAGCTCCGGCGTGATAAAGCGCTCGCCGTTCGTGAGCGTCTGTTTACGAACGTAATCCGCGGGAACCGACGACACATTGTTTTTCGAAACTTCAATCGCGTAGCCGAAGGCGCTCGCGTACTTGATCTTTAGCGTCTTGATGCCGGTGCGTTCGCGTTCGCGTTCTTCGAGTTCGGAGAGTTTGCTGCGCGCATCGGTGCGCAGCGCTACACACTCAGCGAGTTCCGCGTCAGCCTCCGGACGGATCACGCCGCCGTCAACCAGCTGCGCCGGCGGATCGTCCATGAGCATGCGTTGAAGATCCTCGAGCACGTCGCGGAAGTCGCCGAGTTCCTGAATTGGAATTGCCGTGCTCTTCGGGGCAACGGCTTTGAGCGGATGCAAAATTTGCAGCGTACGCCGCAGCGAGCCGAGATCGCGCGGGAGCGCGCGTCTGAAGCGCACTTTCTGCGTAATGCGCTCGAGGTCGAAACAGCCGCGCAGCAGCTCTTGCAGTGATTGCCGGCGCACGTGTTCGTCGATGAGCGCTTGGACGCCGTCTTGCCGCAGGATGATCGCATCGCGATCGACCAGCGGCGCCAGAATCCATCGCGAAAGCATGCGCGAGCCCATCGAGGTCGCGCATTTATCCAGAGTAGCCAGCAGCGTCGCGTTCGGATTTGCGCCGAGCGCTTTGGTCAGTTCCAGATGCTTGCGTGTATTCGCGTCCAGCGTGAGAAACGTGCGGTGACGATAAAACTGCGGCGGATTGAGCGGGCCGGCCGCGTCGTCTTGAGCATTGCGCAGGGCCGTACGTTTGACGAATCCGACCAGCGCATCGAGCGCGCGGTGAATCGCAAGCGACTCATCGAGCGAGAAACCCGATACCGGTGAACGCGACCGCCCACCGACCGCAGAAAGGCCCGGTGCGGTGACGCGCGCACCGAGCGGCTCAAGCTCGTTTGTAAGACTAGCGCGCAGTTCAGCGGGCACGTCGGCGACGACTTCCGCCGGCCCAATACGGCCGAGCTCCGCGAGCAAATCTTCAAACGCGCTATCGCCGGCAACGGCGGTAGCCATGCATAGCCCGGTCGACACATCCGCAAATGCAAGCGCAAACGTATCGTCAACGGCGGTAACCGCTGCTAGATAATTGTTTTGTTTGCCGTCAAGCAGCTGATCTTCAATCAGTGTACCGGGCGTAACAATGCGCACGACGTCACGCCGCACGAGTTTATTCGGCTGCGGCACCTCCAGCTGCTCGGCGAGCGCAACGATGAATCGCTGCTGCACTAAGCGCGCGAGATACTGCGAGAGCGCATGATGCGGAACGCCGGCCATCGCGACGCGCCGTCCGCTGCCGGCTTCTTTCGACGTGAGCGCAATCGAAAGCGCGCGCGCAATCGTTTCGGCGTCTTCTCCGTAGGCTTCATAGAAATCCCCGACGCGTGATAACAGGATCGCTTCCGGATGACGGGATTTCATGCCGAAGTACTGCTCGAGCATCGGCGAGTATTGCTGCACGCTCACTTTTGTGCGCCTACGCTTCGGCAGTGCGCCTGTGGATAACTTGTGTGTCGGGTTAGATCGTCAGAAGGTCGACTGCGGCCCGCTCAACGCGCGAAGCCTCCCCGTCGAAATGCGCGGCGCGTCCCACGATCGTTCCCATGCAGCCCCACACAAACGCCTCGTGCACTTCAATGTCGACCCACGGTTCACGCGCGTACAATTCCGGCGTAAAATCGGCAGGCATCGGCGCAATGACCGTGGCGTTGTCGCCGGCTTTTGCAGTGAGTTTGTTCGGATCTTTTTTCGACGGGCCGACGACGAGCGCGCGCACCGTCGTTCCGATCTTCTTCTCATGATACGCGCGCGATGACGCATTCTGCGCCGCAGCCAGTCTCGTGAACCGCTCGCTCGAGACTTCCGCCGGCACTTGCTCCCAGCGTGCTGCCGGTGTGCCGCGGCGCGGCGAATAAATGAACATGTACGCGTTCGCAAAGACATTGCGTTCAACCAAGTCCAGTGTGGCCGCGAAGTCCTCTTCGGTCTCGCCGGGAAATCCGACGATAATGTCGGTCGTAATTGCCCAATCCGGCAAGTAACGCGCAAACAGCGCCATCTTCTCTTCGAATTGCGCGCGGGTGTATTTGCGGTTCATGCGGCGCAGCATTGCGTCGCTGCCGGATTGCAACGGCAAGTGGACGCGCGGATTCAATTTCGGCACGCCGGCCATCTGCGCGATGATTTTTTCTGAGAAATCTTTGGGGTGCGGCGAAATGAACGTCAGCCGCTCCAGGCCCGGCAATGCCGCGACGCGCTCGCACAGATCGCCGAAGTCAAGATTTTCCGCGGCGTCCTTGTACGCGTTGACCGTCTGCCCGACCAGCATCACCTCGCGCGCACCGGCATCGATGCGCTCTTGCACTTCGGAGACGATTTCGCGCGCGGGCCGGTGATCGAAACGCCCGCGCACGTGCGGCACGATGCAAAACGTACAGTAATACGAACAGCCGCGCTGCACCGTCACGAATCCTCGCAGATGCGAGAACGCGTCGGTGACGCAGTCGGCGCTGCCGCCGAAGGGTTCGAGCAGCGCGCGATCTTCGGTCAGATCGGTGTCTTCGAAATCCGGACGCCAGCGCACGATCGCCTCGGCCATTTGCGCGAGTTCGGACGTGCCGAACACAGCGTCAACATGCGGAACGATGCCTTGCATGCGATCGCGATCTTGCTCCGCCAAACATCCGGTAACGACGAGTTTGAGCGACGGATCGGCGGACTTGAGCAGTTTGAAATGATTGATACGGCCATACGCGCGCCGTTCGGCATTGTCGCGAACGGTGCACGTGTTCACGACAACCACGTTCGCATCTTCGGGACGCTCGGCAATAACGTAACCGGCGCCGGCAGCCCGCTCGGCGATGAACTGGGAGTCGGCTTCATTCATCTGACAGCCGAAGGTCTCGATATAGATGCTGGCCATTATTTGTTTTTGCTACCGGTGATGCTCTGAATCAAATCCAGCGGCAGGTATAACCGTCCGCTGACCATCCCCGCCGGCGCATCATACACAATAACGCGCCCGTCGACAACAAATTTCG
>CAZERJ010000080.1:0-14808 GCA_964514445.1 uncultured bacterium
CTACTTCGGAGAGCGCTTTGTCGTCGCCGTCTCCGGTGTAGACGTGTCCCGTTGCTTGGTTAACGGCAACGCCCGCCATGGGGCCGACGTGCACTTGGCCTAGCACTTTGCCGGTATCGGCGTTCACGATGAGGAGCGACTGATTGCCTCCGTGCGCCGCATAAACGCGGCGGCGCTGGGCATCCACGGTGACGTAATCGAAGCCGTGCTTCGCGCCGGTGTGCACCGGCTGCGGTGGAACGAATGGCAGGATGAGCATGCGTTTCAAAAACTCCAAATCAAAGAAAAAGGCGCCGCAACAAAGTTGCGACGCCCACGCGAAATATCCCGCGGTTTTGCTAATTGTGGAACGTGACCGTGAACAAGAACGAGCGTTGCGGCATGCCGAATTGCTCGCCGTCGCCGCCGCTGAACGATTCCTGCAGCGCGTTCGCGTCGTGGAAGAACTGGTTTTCGGGCTGGAACGTTCCGTACCCGATCCGGCCGAACTGGTCGTATTGGCTGTTGAACGCGTTGTAAATGCCCAGGTTGAACGTAACGTTGCGCAAGCGCTTGGAGATTGAGGCATTCGCAAACGTGTACGCCGGACGTAGCAAGTTGTTGTTCAAGCCGACGTAGTACCCGTCGAAGCGCACTTCCCAACCGGAGTTCGCGTAGTCGAAGCCGAGCGCGCCTTGATGCACCGGCACTTTGTCGATTTGCCCGCCTTCGATGAGATTCGGATTGTTCTGCAGATCGAGGATCGGGATGTTGAATAGGCGTGCCGACAGAACGTCGTACGAGTAATCGAAGTACAGTTGCCGTGTAGCGCGGATGCGTCCGGTCAGGTCGAATCCGCGATAGCGTCCGGCGCCGGCGTTTGCCGGAACCGTCGCGCCGAGATTGGCGATCGTCGGGTTGAATCCGCATGCTTGGTGGATGATTCCGTAATAGCCCGCTGCGTATTGCGCCGGCGGCGTCAGGCCGAGCGACGTGAGCGGCAGCACCGAGTTGAAGATGACGTTCGTTTCATTCATATCGTAGGCGATGAATTGAATGTTCGAGTCGCCGCCGAAATCATGACCGACGCTGACTTCTTCGTCCGTTGCTTTTTCGGCGCCAAGTGTCGGGTTAACGCCGGTGGCTACCGACGTCGGCCCCGAGCAGTTGACGTTACCCTGGAGATTTGCAGGCGTGTTGTTGAACACCGTCTGTCCGCGCAACAAGCTGATTGCGGGCGTGCCTTCGGCGCGGCCGGCACTGAGGCGGATGACGTCACGCGAGCTCGGACGGAACATCAGCGTAGCGCGCGGATTGAAGTAGTTTTGGTTCGTGACGGAATCGTTCTTGAGCCACGCGGTTCCAAAGAACGTCAAACGCGAGTTCGGTGTGTACTGATCGCGCAGGAAGTAGTTCATCGACGACTGGTTGATGGGGGCGGCCGGCACGACGCCGCCACCGCCGTATTGCGTCGCGTTTACCGTTTGACCGTAGCCATAGATACCCAACCCCAGATCGTTGTGTTCGGAGATGAAGTCGTGGCTGATCTCTTCGCCGTTGCTGTTGTAGTTATCGGTAAAACCGCCATAGTTGCGATCGTATACGAGATTAAACGTATCGAACCATATCGTTGCGTTCGTTGCGCTGTTGCCTTGATGCGTGCTCAGACGGAGCGAGTAGTCTTGATTGGCGAGCGTTTGGAACGCAACCGGCGTGCCGCCTGACGGGCCGGAGAACGCGCTCACGTACTGCTGCTTGTTGTAGCATTGCGTGTTGCCGCTATTGTCGACGATAACCACGATGCCGGCGCACCCCGGTGTAGCGCCGGCGCTGTTGTTGAATGCCATTCCGGCGTTTTCGGGCGTGACGAAGTCGTTGTCCCCTTCGCCGGTTTTGTCGTCCCACGACGTTGCGGTATACGCGGTTAAGGTGAGGTTCGACGCCGGGCTAAGCTCGTAGCGAAGTTTTCCCATCGCGCTGCGTAGGATGTAGTTGCCGCTCACAAGCCACGTATTTGCAGCTACGGCGCCGGGCGAAACGTCCGGAGTGCCGCTAGCCGTTCCGCCGCCGGCGAGAAGCGCCGTTTGCGTAAATGTTTGCGGTTTGAATCCGCCCCACGTACCTTGTACTCCGCTCGCAAATGCCCAACCGAAACGTCCCGCCGACCCCGTCGTTGTTAGAATCGATTGCTGGCGCCCCTGCGTGCCGATGCCTTGGGAGAAACTGTACGCAGGCGTGCGCGTGGGTTCGAGAGTCTGGAAATCGACCGCGCCGGCGACCGTGTCGGTGCCGTACAGCGAGAGTCCGCCGGTGCCGTACGCAACTTGAATATCGCCGAAACCCCATGCGGGCGAGAGCTGGTAGTTGTATCCGCCGCGCTGGCTGCCCGTTACGCCGATCGGTCCAATCGGATGACCGTCGATCAGTGTTGCTGTTTCCGAACCCTTGAGGCCGCGGATGTTGATGTGAAGATCGTCACCGGGCGCCGAGTCGAGGTCGGCCGCGGAGAAATTCGGAAGCGTCAAAAGCGCATCACCTACGCGTAAAATCGCCTGCTGCTGAATCTTCTGTGCGCTGATGTGCTGCGTGATAATGCTGCTGGTCTGCAGCGCGCCGCGCCGCGAGGTAACGGATGCAATCTGACGCAGGCCTGCAGTCGTATTCGCATTCGAACGCACCATTACCGTGCGCACTGTGGTAGATTGTCCGTTCAGTGCAACGACGTCTTCGGTTTGACCGAGTTCATACCCGGGAGCGTTGAGCGTAAGATGATAAACGCCCGCAGCGACGTTCTTGAAGACGACTTGTCCGTTACTGTCGGTTTTGCCGGTTGCAACGACGTTATTGCCGTTCACGAGTTGGACGTCTGCATTTGACACCGGCAGTCCGTTGGCTTGGTCGACGACGGTTCCAACGACTTGTGCGTTACCGGTCTGCGCTTGTGCATCGGCCGGAAGAGGCGTCATCGCTGGAACGCACATTCCAACCAACAGTAAGGCGGCCAGTAGCGCGCGCATGACACGTTGTGGTTTCATTAGTGCTCCATAGAAATAGTAGGAAAATGAAGCGTAAAGAGCTTCACGGTTTACGCTACAGATGCAAAATTAAAGCGATATTAGCGAATATTAAGGTTCGCTTATCATTGAAAAACGCTGTAATGACAACGGTTTTTCGCCAATCTCCGTGTATGCCATAGGACGATCCCACCAATCGCGATCACGCCATTGCAATTGTTCGTTAGCCGGTTCGGGGGGTGTTCGCTGATGCAAAATTGTGGCATACGCGTGATGATAGCGGTCAATCATCCGCTCGACAGTGAACTCGGATTCAACGCGCGCGCGGCACGCAGTGCGATCGATCGCTGACAGTTTTGGAACGTAGGATACAGCTTGACCCACTGTGTCACAAATGTAGCCGGTGATACCATGCTGCACGATTTCCGGCACGGATCCCATGTTTGCGCCGAGCACCGGCGTGCCGCATGCCATTGCCTCGATCATTGTCAGACCAAAGCGTTCGGGCCGAGTCGTCATGTGAACGAGAGCAAGTGCGTTTTTAAGCAACTCGTTGCGTGCTTGGCGCTTCACTTCGCCGAGAAACTGAATTTGCTCGCCGTCGATGTGCGGCTCGACGTGCGTGTGGAAATATTCATCGTCCTGCGGGATCGCCGCGATCTTCAGTTGCTTGCCGCTGCGCTTAGCGATTTCGATCGCCAGGTGCGTGCCCTTCTCGGGATGGAACCGTCCGAGAAAAACCAGATAATCGCCCGGCTTGTCGTTGAATGTAAATTCCGAGGGATCGATGCCGTTGTAGGTGGTCGCGACGTATGAAAGCCCGGGATCGCGATCCGCATCGCTGATGGAGCAGTAAAAGCTTCGGTGCGCACATGCATAATACGCGGCGAGAATCTGCGGCGAGGAAAATCCATGGATGGTCGTAAGCATCGGCGGAGCGCTCGTCGCAAGCGCATACGTCATCGGCTTCCAATCGAAGTTGTTGTGTATGAGATCGAACTCATGCGCGCGTTCCATCAGCTTGCCTATATGCAGTGCCGTGAAAACATCGGCGTTGAGTGCCGGATCTTGGGCGCAGCCGACAGGCACCACGGACGCCACCTCGCCCGCGAAGTGCGAGTTCCCGGTAGCGAATAGGGTGACGTCGGCGCCGCGCCGGCGCATGCCGTCGGCAATGTTGAAAGCCACTTGCTCCCAAGGTCCGTAGCCGGGCGGCGGCGTAGGCCATGTAATCGGTGCCAAAACAGCAAGGCGCAAGCCTGCAAGGTTCACGCCGAGGCTGTTACCCAAAAATCAGAAACGCGCGTTAATCCGTGAAGGGAGAAGAATGAAGCGTTTTCTCATTTGTGCACTTACGCTCGCGCTTTGCGCCGCACCGGCTGCCGCCGCGTCGACGAAACCGGGAACCGTTCCGGGCGGAGCCAACCAAGCCGCCGGCGTTCAAGCAACCTATCCTCACACTGTCTTCAACGGTTTTGTTCGGATCAAACCCAAGTACTTCGGACCTGCGCGTCCTCAGGACTCGGGTACCGAACAGCCCGTTCCCGGAAAGAAAGTCATGGTTTTCGACGGCATCATTACCAATGGCCGCACGACGCCATACATGGACGATCCTTCGATCTTATTGTCCGACGCTGACGGTGTCACCGCCGACACGCGCAGCGTCCAGCCCAACGGTATCATTCTGCAACGCGCCGCCGGCGCGAGGCTCTACGTCGTGTTTTGGGTCCCCGACGGTTTCGTTCCCGATCACCTCGTGTTCACGTGTCAAAGCACGAAGTGCACTCCCATACGCATCAAGTTCAAGCACTGAGAGAAACGCTCTGGCACGTTCCGCAACGGCCTCGCGCAAGTGCGCGGGGTCGATGCTTTTAATGCGTCCGCAAAACATGAGGATGTGACCTTCGGCTGCGATCTGCGAAGGAAACTGCACGCGCACGCGTTTGCATGTACCGGAATCTTCAACCAGTTCGAGCGGAAAGTACGCCGTTAGCGACTCCAGAGCGTCGCTTTCGATAACGAGCTCCGCGGTGATCGCCTGTTCGGGAGTGCGTTCGAACGTACTCATCGATGTGCGCCAGTAGCTCTCGAGATCGAAATGCACGGGACGCTCGAATGAAGCGCCCGTCTCTTGCGCGCTCAAAATACGGTCGGCGCGAAAACTTCTCAGCTCGCCGTTTGTGCGCGAAACGCTATACCAAACACCGGCTTTTGCAACCAAGCCGAGGGGTTCGATCGTTCGCGTCGTCGTTGTTCCCGTGCGGTCGCGGTACGAGATCGTCAAAACGCGGTCGTCCCACACAGCGCGCCGCAGCGTGGCCAGTACAGCGGAAGGTTGAACCGGCCGGTACCATTTATGGTGGTCCAAAAAGATGCGTTGCCGTGCTTTTTCAGCCGCGCGGCGCTGCAGGTCGCTCAGCGTGCCTTCGATCTTGTGCAATGCCAGGCCATGCCCGGTCACGCCGAGGTCCGCAAGCGGATCGGCCGCCGAGACGAACAGCGCGTGGAGTTCATCGGTGTTGAACTGCGCGATGGTTTTGCGGTAGCCGTCGGAGAGTGCAATGCCGCCGCCGTTTCCTCGCTCCGCGTACACCGGGACGCCGGCTGCGCAGAGCGCGTCAACGTCGCGGTAGATCGTGCGCATCGAGACTTCGAGCTGCTGCGCAAGGTCACGTGCGCTGCGTGGGCTGCGCCCTTGAAGGAGCAGCAAGATTGAGACGAGCCGCTCGGATTTCATATGTGACAGTGTGTGTCATATATGACCGCTTATCCTGGGTGACATGACGACTTCAGAAACGACGGCCCAGGCGAAGGCCGGCACACCGTCCGGAATGGACGCAATCTACTACCTCACACAAGACCTGGCTCGCGCGCGCAGATTTTACGAGGAGGCGCTGGGCCTGCAGTTTATCCGCGACTACATGGGCAGCTTTATCGAAGCCGATCTGCCCGACGGTACGACGTTCGGTCTGGGCTTTATTCCCGGCGGATTCCATCCGACCGGCGGCGTGATGTTCGGCGTACCGGATTTCGAGGGTGCGCGCGAGCGAATCAAAGCTTCCGGCGCTACGGTCACGACCGAATGGGACGGCGACGCGTGTACGATGCTGTGGTTTCTGGACCCGGACGGTAACAGCTCGGCAATTCATCGCCGCAAGCCGGGCCGCGAGTCAGACTAAGATGCCTGCCTTAAAGACCGCGGCCGGCGCGCGTAATGTGCGCAGGTCGAGGTCGATATCGGCGTTCAGAAGCAGCGCGTCGGCCGGTGCACCTTGTGTGAGTGCACCTGTCCCGCTAACGATTAATTCCGCCGCCGATTGTGTAGCGGCATGCAATGCTTGTTGCGGGGTCATACCGATAATTTCGTGCATCAGCCACACTTCATTCGCATAATCTTGATGGAGATTGAACGGCGTTCCGGCATCGGATCCGCCGGCGATCTTCACGCCGGCTTTGAACGCGCGCCGTACGTTGTCACTCATGCGTTCGGTGATTTCGCGCGACTTGCGGACAACGAAATCAGGCTGAGCGCCTTCATGCGCATGATCGTTGATGCACGTGGGCGCCATCAGCGTGGGAACGAGATAGACGCCGTGTTCCTTGAAGAGTTCGATGGATTCGTCGTCGAGTAACATGCCGTGCTCGACTGAATCGATACCTGCGCGGATCGCGTCGTTGATGCCTTGCGTGCCGATGGCGTGCGCCGCAACGCGCATGCCCTGACGGTGCGCTTCTTCGCAAACGGCGCGCATTTCATCGAGCGTCAGCTGCGAGAGACCAGGGACTGCACCTTTAGTGAGCACGCCGCCCGTAGCGATGAGTTTGATGCAGTCGGCGCCGGCGAGCCGCTCTTCGCGCACGGCTTTGCGCGCGTCATCGGCGCTATCGATCGCATTGCCGATCGGCCAGCCGTGACCGCCGGTCATGCACAACACCCGGCCGGCGACGACCATGCGCGGACCTTCAATGAGGCCGGCATTGATTGCATCGCGCACTTCGGCGGCAATGCGTTCGGAAGATCCGAGGTCGCGAACCGCCGTCACGCCGGCTTTGAGCGAAGCTTTTGCGTTTGCAACAGCACGCAGAAGGCGCTGCATCAGCGTGGCAGCCTTGAGCGCTGCGAACGGATCCGGCTCACCACTCATCTCGACATGCGCGTGCGCGTTCACCAAACCTGGCGTAATGCACGCCGCTTCGCGATCGCATTCGCCGTTCGCACTGCGGATTTCGCGAACAATACCGTTTTCGATAACGAGATCAACGTTACGGAGCGGCGGCTCGAGCGTGCCGTCGTACAGAACGCCGGCGCGAAGGATCACGCCTTCACCGCGCGTTCCAGTGCCTGAAAGGCTTTGCTTGTGAGCTCGTGACCGAGCACGCCTGCGATGTAGCGCGAAGCGTCGCGGACTTTGTCGAGGTCCACGCCCGTTTCGATACCCATGCCGTGCAGCATGTAGAGCAGGTCTTCCGTGCCGAGGTTGCCCGTTGCACCCGGCGCGTACGGGCAACCGCCCAGACCGCCGCTGCTTGCATCGAAAATCGAGATGCCGTGCTGCAATGCGGCATACACGTTCGCGAGCGCGGTGCCGCGCGTATCGTGGAAATGAAACGCGATCTTCTCGATCGGCATATCGCGCAGCAGCGCCGGCACGAGTTCGTCGACTTGCGAGGGAACGCCGACGCCAATCGTGTCGCCGATTGAAATTTCGTCGCATCCCATTTCCAATAATTTCAGAGTGACATCGACTACCATCGCCGGCGTCACCTCGTCGCCAAACGGCGAGCCGAACGCCGTCGAGACATAACCGCGAACCCACATTGCGTTTTCTCGTGCGTTGCGCACGACGTCGCGGAAAACGTCGAGCGACTCGTCGATCGTCATGTTGATGTTGCGGCGCGTGAAGTGCTCCGAGGCTGCGGTAAACACCGCAATGGCATCGGCGCCGGCGGCTTTTGCCCGCTCGAGGCCTTTGAGATTCGGCGTGAGCACGGGATACCGAACGCCGGGGCGGCGGTTGATGCCCGTGAAGACGTCCATCGCGTCAGCGAGCTGCGGAATGGCTTTGGGACTGACGAACGACGTCACTTCGATCACCGGAAGGCCGGTTTCCGACAGCAGGTCGATGTACCGGATTTTGTCGGCAGTCGCTATAAACGCGTGTTCGTTTTGCAGACCGTCGCGTGCGCCCATCTCGCACACTTTGACCGCTCTTGGAAGACTCATGAGGCTAAGGACGGTTCGACAATGTCGATGGGTTGCGCTTCTAAGAAGGCCGTGATGGCGCGCAGCGTGAGCGGCCACACGCGGTCGTTGGCCAGAAAGCCTTTGCTCAGCATGATCAGCGGATCGAAATGCCCGATGATGTTCATGTGGTTGGCATGCGGGCCGACGATGAAATGCGCGGGAATGCGGCTTCCCAGAGTTGCCGAGTCGCCCCATACCAGACCGTCGTTGTCGCCGCCGCGTGAAGGCACGAGGCCGACGATGGAAAGCAGGCGTGCGCCTCTCGGCGCGATCCACGGTTCCCGGTCGAGTTTCCAATCAAAACCTGCGCGCGTGTTTCGAACCCAATGGCCGCGCGTGCCGTTCAGCCATTCCATGAACGGCGAGATGACATCCATGTCGGCGAATGTTTTATCGGGCGTTCGCAGCATCGTATGGATGAAGGGCATGATCAGCGTCTGGACCCCCCAATGCGGTGTCGCAATCGTGATCGTGTGCGATATGCGATCCGCGCGGTGGGGATACCGGCGCAGATACCCGCGCACGATCAGTCCGCCAAGCGAATAGCCGAGAATCGCAATGCGCTGCTGCCGTCGGGTGTGCGTTACGTCTTCGACGAAGCGCGCAAACCGATCGATGCGTTCGTCGATCGTGTCGTTGAATTCGGAAAACGTGATCGAATCGATCCCGTACGCATCAAGGCCTGGGACGAGCGGCGTGCCGCGGCGCAAAAGATCGAAGTGCTCCGGAGGCTCGTTGTAACCGGGCACCATGACGAGCGTGCGCGGCGTCACTGTACTTCGATCAGCAGCGCGCCGCTCGCGACGATATCGCCTTCCTGCACGTAAAGCGTTTGCACCGATCCGGGGCCGGGCGCCTCGATCCGGTGTTCCATTTTCATCGCTTCGAGCACGACGAGCAAATCGTGCGCGGCAACAGTTTGTCCGGGCTTAACAGCGATCTTCGCGATTTTTCCCGGCATCGGTGCGGTGATTCGTCCGCCGGCCCCGCCATGCGCGCCGTGCACCGAATCCTGCACGCCTGGCGGCTCCGAAAAGCGAACGTCAGGGACACCTTGCGCAGAGCGTACGGCGATCTCACCTTCGTAGGCACCGGCAATCCGGAACACATTCGGATCGTGCGTTGCGGCAGCTTCCATGACGACGTCATGGCCGCCGACGTTCAAACGCAGCGGAATACCGATGCCGCCAAGCCGCCACGGCGCTTGTCCGTCGCGCAAAACTGCCGCGGCCGCAGCGGCCAGCTCCGCGGGCGATGGCTGTGCCTGCGCGGTGAAGACCGATTCATCGAGTTGTTCTTCGAGAAAACGCGTTGTTGTGTCGCCGGCACGGAATGCATTGTTGCGCGCGATCCAGAGCAGCAGCGGTACGTTCGCGTTGACGCCGCCGATCGCAAACGTTTCGAGCGCCTGTGTCAGACGGGCGATTGCCGCATTGCGATCCTCACCCCACACGATCAGCTTTGCGAGCATCGGATCGTAGTAGACGGAAACCTCGCTGCCGCAATCGACTCCGCTGTCGAGGCGAATGCCTGGTCCTTGCGGCGGCTCCCATTGCGTAATCGTGCCGGTGGAAGGGAGCATGCCTTTTGCGGGATCTTCCGCGTACACGCGAACCTCTATTGCCGAGCCGCGCGGCTGCACGCCGGCTTGTGAGAGCGTCAGTTTCTCGCCGCTTGCGATACGCAGTTGCCAATGGACGAGATCGACACCGTATGCGAGTTCCGTTACCGGGTGCTCCACCTGGAGGCGTGTGTTCATTTCCAGGAAGTAGAAGCTGCCGTCTTCGTCCAGCATGAACTCGCACGTGCCGGCGTTCACATAATTCACGGATTGCGCCGCGCGCACCGCGGCTGCGCCCATTCGTTCCCGCAGCTCCGGCGAAACGGCGACCGACGGCGACTCTTCGACGATCTTCTGATGACGGCGCTGAATCGAACACTCGCGTTCGCCCAGATGGATCGTCGTACCGTGCGTGTCTGCGAGCACTTGAATCTCAATGTGGCGTGGCCGGCGCAGATAGCGCTCGAGTAATACGGCGTCATCACCGAATGCCGCCAGTGCTTCGCGCTTTGCGCTTTCAAGCGCTTCGTCAAATTGTGCGGGTGCATCGACGACGCGCATACCGCGGCCGCCGCCGCCGGCACTGGCTTTAATCAGGATCGGATAGCCGATGCGCTGCGCTTCATCTTTCAGCTTGTCAGCCGATTGATCGTCGCCGTCGTATCCGGGAACGACCGGAACACCCGACGCGCGCACGCGCTGCTTTGCTTCGATCTTACTGCCCATGGCAGCCATCGCTTCAGGCGACGGCCCAACGAAGATCAGTCCCGCGTCACGCACGGCTTGCGCAAATGCCGCGCGCTCGGAAAGAAATCCGTAGCCGGGGTGCACTGCGTCGGCTCGGAGCGTTTTTGCCGCCGCGATCACGTTTGCAATACTCAGATAGGATTCTGTCGCGGGGGCGGGACCGACGCAAACCGACGCGTCCATAAACCGCAAGTGATACGCGTAAGCGTCCGCTTCCGAATAAATTCCAACAGGGACGATGCCCATTTCGCGCGCGCCGCGCGCGATGCGCACAGCGATCTCGCCGCGATTGGCGATGAGTAAGCGGCGAATCACTCGATCCAGCCTGCCTTACGACGCTCAAGAAACGCGCGTAAGCCGTCTTGTCCTTCGGGCGACGTGCGCTGAGCGGCTATTGCAGATGCGGTAATGTCGCGCGATTCTTCGTACGTGCTTTCCATCACGCGCGGAATGAGCGCTTTTGCCGCCGACACTGCGCTCGGACCTGCCGCAAGAATCTCGTTGACGACACGTTCGACGCATACGTCGAGCGTGTCGGCAACCACAACTTCGTGCACGAGGCCGATGTGGAACGCGCGCTTCGCATCGAACCGCTCGCCCGTGAAAAACAGCGCCCGCGCATGCGATGGTCCGATTTTGGCAAGCACAAATGGCGAGATGACGGCCGGAATGATGCCGAGTTTGACTTCCGTGAAACCGAATACCGTATCGGCGCCGGCAATCACGACATCGCAGACCGCCGCTAGTCCCGCTCCGCCGCCGAGCGCGGCACCGTGCACGCGTCCGATCACCGGTTTCGGACAGCGGTCGATCGTGCGGAACATCTCGGACATCGCGCGCGCGTCCGCAACGTTGTCGTCGTAGCTAAGCTCCAATGATGCGCGCATCCAATTGATGTCTGCGCCGCCGCAAAAAACGCTGCCTTCGCCCGAAAGCACGATAGCGCGGACGGACGCATCGTTGCCCAGGCCCTCGAAAGCCTGGCGCAAATCCGCGATGAGGCCTGCATTGAAAGCATTGCGCACGTCGGGACGGTTCAGGCGCACGGCCGCGACCGGGCCTGTTCTGAAGATCTGAAGAAGCGGGGCCGTTTCCATCGGGGCCCCCCATTCGTTATATGATCCGGGGCCGCCTCGCATACGTTACAATGGACATGGTGCAGCAGAGACCGGTGGTCTATCGCCACTCATTTGCAACGCGGCTTACGCATTGGGGATTTTTCCTAGCCTTCATGGCGCTCGTTAGCAGCGGCCTGCAGATCTTCAATGCGGCGCCGTTCCTCGATGCCTCCGACAAAACCGACGTGCACCATCGAGTGTTCGCGGTCGAATCGCCGCGCGATGGAGAAGGTGTAACGACGATCTTCGGCCTGCGGATCAACACGACCGGCTGGCTTGGTTGGACGCCCGACGGCATGGGCAGCATGTCCGCACGCGCATTTCCGTCGTGGCTGACGATTCCGGCGTACCAGTCGCTCGCCGACGGACGCCGGTGGCATTTCTTTTTCGCATGGCTGATGGTCTTGTGCGGCCTGGTATACGTCGTTTGGGGAACGGCGCGGCGCGATCTCGCGGAACTGATCTTGCGGCTGCGCGACATTCCGAAGATCATTCCGATGCAGCTCTACTACTTGCGCCTGCGTAAAGAAGCGCCGGTGCACGGCAAGTACAATCCGCTGCAAAAAGCCGCGTACACGCTGGTGCTCTTCATCCTGGCTCCGCTCATCGTGCTCACCGGACTTGCACTCTCACCGGCGTTCGACGCTTGGGTACCGTGGCTAACTCACGTGTTCGGCGGCAGGCAGTTTGTGCGCCTGTGGCATTTCGCCGCGATGGTGGCGCTGCTTGGATTCTTTGCAACGCATTTGGTGCTCGTCTCAACGACCGGCGTTATCAATCATTTGCGATCGATGGTGACGGGGTATTACCGGCTCGGCGCTCACGACGGGACCGGCGTATGAAACGGCGCTTGTTTCTTGCATCGACGATTTCGGCAGCACTGAGCGCGTGCGCGCCAATCGGCACGAAACTCAACGACAATCCGCATTTTCACAATTTGCTCGATTCCGCCGAAGGATTGGACGCCGCGGTCCTGGGCACGCGTGGACGCACGCGTTTGTATTCTCCGCGGGACGTTTCTGCAATTTTTCCAATCGATTCGCTCGACACCCCCTCTGATACGTTCTATCAACGGCTGATGCAAGATGGATTCCGCAATTACAAACTCGTCGTTGACGGCGCCGTTGAATATCCGCAAGCCCTTACGATTGCACAGCTGCGTCATCTCATGAACGTCTCGCAGATCACGCGCCATGACTGTGTCGAAGGCTGGAGCGCTATTGTGCATTGGCAAGGCGCGCGTTTAGCCGACGTCATCGCCATGGCCAAACCCGCGCAACAGGCGCGGTACGCGGTGTTTCACTGCTTCGATAGCGATCAAAACGGAACGCCGTATTACGAAAGTTTGAGTTTGACGCAAGCGGCCCATCCGCAAACGCTTCTCGCGCTCATGCAAAACGGCCGCCCCATAACCGCCGATCATGGCGCGCCGGTGCGCCTTACGGTTCCAACGCAGCTCGGCTACAAGAGTGCCAAGTGGGTGCGCCGAATCGAGTTCGTTGCATCGCTAGCAAAGTTTGGTTCGGGAAAGGGCGGCTATTGGGAGGATCAGGGCTACGAGTGGTACGCCGGTATTTAACGGCCGTACTCGCATGTGCTACAGTACCGCTGATCGCGCAAGCGCAGCGCTATCCGGCGTTCGTGCCGCCACCGCCGGGGAACGTCGTGCAACACGCAACGGTATACTTGAGCGGCGAAGGAATGAGTTCGCGCTGGCAGGCCATCACCAGTAAAAAACTTGCCGGACGTGCGATGGGACGCACGCCGGTGTATCAGTGGTGGTTATCGGTTTACTCGCCGCCGGACGGCGATCGCGCGCAGCTCGCATTGCGTTCCCCCGGCACATCGGATTTGCTTGCGCCCGTTACCAAAGCGCATGGAGCTCAGATGTATTTTCCGCTTGAAGAGATACGCATCGTGGGCGGCGCCGAACTGGAGCATCCAGAAGTGCAAGATCTTGTGACGGTCTCGCACGTCGCCGGCGCAGACTGCGGCACGGCAACCGTCGGGATTATCGGCGCGGACGAACAAATGCACGTGCACCTGCGTGCGCGCGTTGACAACTACTGCGAGCTCAATGCGCGCATCGTGCCCGATGGGCCCTTACAGGCTGTGCGATTGACAGGCCCTTATTACACGAAAAACTCTCCGGTGTGTTGCCCTGCGAAGCCGCGCGTAACCGCGCTGCTGCGCTATCGTGCCGGCAAGTGGACAATTACGCCCGCCTATTTTTCGCTCCAGCGTTCGCGTCGGCCTTAAGCGCTAACCAGACGCCGGCGATGACGAGCGCTGCGCCGACGCCTTCGCTAATGCCGAAGCGTTCGCCGCCAGCAATCACGCCCACGATCACAGCGATGACCGGAATGATCAATGCCGACATCGCCACGACCCACGCGCGCACGTGTTTCAGCAGCCAAAGATTCAAGAAAAACGCGATGGCGCTTCCCGCAATGGCGAGATAGAGGATGGCTTCGATCGATCCCGTTGAGAACGCGCTCGCGGGGTTGAACGGCGCGGTCAGCAGACCAAAGGTTGTAACGACGATCCCTGCGATGAGCATCGAGGGTGGCAGCGTATGCATCGGATCGGTGTGCGCGTACTTTTTCGCGTAGACGTTGCCGAACGCAGAGGAGCACGCAGCCGCGATCACCGCGAGGGCGTACAGCACTTCGCCACGCAGCTGCGATGAAAGCGAGATCGCTGCGACGCCGGCCAACCCCAGCGCCGCTCCGAACCACGTTTGGGGCGTCGTTCGTTCGCCGACCATATAATGTCCAAAGGCGAACGTGAAGAACACGAGCACGCCGAAAAGGACTGCGGTCAATCCCGAGCTCACGTGTGACTCGCCGGTGTACGTGAGCACGTAATTCAATCCGAACAGCGTAAGCGCAAGGACGAGTACCACGTTCCACGGCACGTCCCTGAAGCGCGGCACCTTGCGAGTCGCCGCCGCGAACGCATACATGACCAAGCCTGCAATAATGAAGCGAATGCCCGCGCCCGTTGCGGGCGGCAAATAGTGCAAACTGAATTTGATACCAAGCCACGTCGTTCCCCAAATACTGCACATGAGCGCGTACGCGCCCACGACGAGCAGCTTAGGCGCCGAAGAGATATTCTTTCGGGGTAATGGTTCCGCCGAAG
>CAZERJ010000081.1:0-14073 GCA_964514445.1 uncultured bacterium
TTGAAAACCGCAGAACCTTCACGGGTTCCGTGGGTTCGAATCCCACCCTCTCCTCCAGTTATTCGTCCAGCGGCTCTTTCTTAAGAGCGACTTTTATTTTTGAACGGGCGATGCGCCGGCGATCTTTGTGCGCGCCGGCTGGGCGGAGATTTTCCGCGGGGCCTAAACGGCCGATGTCGATCGCAACGATCTCGTGCTTGCGTTTTTTCTTCATGGTGCTAATTCTCGTATAATTGGCGGAACTTCCGCCGCAATCTCGCGGGCCAAGAATCCGATGCCGGAACGTTGCATGAGGCGCTCGCCCGCGCGTGCGTGCAGGTAGACGCCCCACACGGTAGCTTGTAACGGCTGCGCGCCACGCGCGAGCAACCCGCCGATGATTCCGGCAAGAACGTCACCGGAGCCGGATGTCGCAAGACCGGCGGTTCCGGATTCATTGCAATATATTTTTTCGCTTGCGGGCGATGCAATGTACGTACGTTCGCCCTTCAGTGCGATCGTTGCTTGGAATCTTTGAACGGCCGAAAGCAGAGCTTCTTGCGGATCGCGTTCGACACTTTCAGGATCACGCCCAAGCAATGCGGCCATCTCCCGTGCGTGCGGCGTGAGGACGGCGTTCCGCGGAACGGGAGCAGCGCCATTGTTTAGTGTGTACAGCGCCGCAGCGTCGAGCAGAACCGGCGCGCGCGTGCGCGATGCGATGTTCGCGAGCAGTCGCGCACACTCGCCGCCCTCGCTCATCCCTGGGCCGAAGACGATCGCGTCCGCGTGTTCGGCCAACGCCGCCGCATCATCGAATGCAACAACGAGCGCTTCCGGCACTGTGCATCCGACTCCAAGCACAGCTTCCGCTGCCGTCGCAACCTGCAATTTTCCGGCACCGGCGCGCAGCGCTGCGGTGGCAGCAAGAATGATGGGACCAGGTAAGTTTATCGAACCGCCCACGACGAGCACGCGCCCGCGCGCGTCTTTATCGCCGCCGTGCAGCGGCAGCCGCCATGCGCGCAGCAGGTCCGGCGCGATCGTTTTACTTGGTGACGTGCGCATCCGGCTCGTGCGTCACTTCGGCGCCTTCCTCTTGCAACGGCTCGACGGCGTTGTATTGCAGCAGCCGCAGGCCATGCGGCGCACGTTCGTCGCGAACATACGTTGTGACCGAACAGTTCGCAACCTCGCCTTGTCGATCGATTGCCAGCAGCGCGCGTTCGTCGAGATCCTCGATGATGTAGCGCAAGCACAGCACCACGACTTGGTGCGATACGATCGCGACGCGCCCGCTGCAGTCGCGTACAATCCAGTCGAACGCACTGCGAAGCCGCAAAATCACGTCGGCCCAACTCTCGCCACTAGGCGGGCGATAGTAAAATTTCCCGAGACGCTTGCGCATTTCGGCCTGCTCGGGGAAGCGCTGCTCGATGCCCCTGCGCGTGAGGCGATCGAGCATACCGAACTCTTTTTCGCGCAGGCGCTCGTCCACGCGCACTACCGTGCCGTTGTTCCAAACGGAGGCCATGATGTCGCCGGTTTCGCGCGCGCGCACGAACGGTGACGACAGCACGATGTTGGGAATGCGCTTTTCGCGCTCCAGCCAGCCTCCGAGCGCACGCGCCTGCTCTTCGCCGCGCGCCGAGAGCGGCACGTCGGCGTCGCGCTGCGCAATATCGATCACCGGCAGGCCGTGCGCCAGCGCCGCATCGCGCGCAACGTTGCCGGCGCTCTCACCGTGGCGGATCAGCAGAAGTTCCTTCAACATCTCAGCCAAGCGCTTCTACCCTTGAAACGGACCAAAAGGCACATCGGCTTTTCCAACCAATTTCTCCCGTATGATCATGCAACGTTTATCCCGCATTTTTGCGGCCGCTCTCTTAACGCTGGCGCTTCTTGCCGGCACAACTCGTCCCGCTTCCGCGTTTCTCGATAAAACACGCTTTCTCGCGCATCTGGGCGTGGCGTACTTTGCCTTCCATCATTGGGTGATGAAACCGTATCAGCAGGGGGCGTTTGCTTCCGGCGCACCGCATCGCACGATTGCGATCGTCAAGGCGGGTGCGGCACTGCTTTTTGCCGTGCATGAAGCGCGTGTCTCGCAGCGCATCGCGCAAAAGAGTAACGATCCGCTGCTCAAGAAACTTGATGCCGGCGTTGCAGGTTTGATGGGAACGTTCGGCGCCGTCGGTGCACGTATGAAAGCCGGGCAGTTCAATGCCGGCGACATCTCGAGTTTGACTTCGCAAGCCTCGAGCTTACAAACGCAAGCGAGCGCAAACGGCGCTACCATCAAGGATGTGCCGGCGAGCGTTCCGGGTACGTAGCGTGGTATGAACCGTCTTTCATCAATCGCAGCGGCCACACTCTCGTTGTGCCTGGCCGCTCCAGCATGGGCCGCGACGAGCCACAAAGCGCTCGTGCATCACGCAAACGCGTCCTCGCACTTAGTTACTGTTAAAGTGGATCTGGATTTTTCGCCGCACAAACGTTCGTCATTCGGCAAGTTGAAAGGCTACGATCCGGCGCAGGTCAACGTGCACGCGGGCGATCGCATTCAGTTCGTCAACGTCGATGACGAACAGCATACCGCAACCGGCATGGCGTATACCGGGCAAACCGTTCCGGCGAATTACAAGTTCACGGGCGACTACACCAAAGTGCACGGGCGCATTATCGATGCTTCAGAATGGAGCTCGGGAACGCTGCGGCCGCATGGCGGCAAGTCACAAATCTTCGTGGCAAAACGCGTCGGGCATTACTTCTATGCGTGCGGGTACCACTTGGGTCAAGGTCAGATCGGCGTTATCGTCGTCACGCCGTAATACTTCTAGGCGGTCGTAACGGGCAACACGGCGGTGACGCGGTTGCCCGTTTCCGTTCGCTCGATCGACAAGCCGTCTGAAAGCGACTGCGCGATCATCAAACCGCGACCGCCCTCACTGAGCAAGTCGGGCGTCCCGTTGCGATGCATGATGAACGGCAAGCCTTCGTCGCAGATGTGCAGCAGCGCTTGGCCGTCGCGATACTCCAGCGCCACTTCGGCCGCTCCCGGTGTATGACGCGCGACGTTGCCGAGTAATTCCCCGAAAATAAGTTCGACACCGGAAAGGTCTTGGCGGCCGTTGATGCTTTGCCCGAGCTGCCAGAGCATCGCGCGTTTGACGCGGTGCGCCGAGGCCTGATCGCGCGCGTCGAGCTTCCATGTTGCCGCCCGGCGCGAGGCTTCACCGCTTAGTTGTGAGATGCCGATGAAAACAATCGCGGCATCATCTAGGGCGCGTTTTGTTCCCATGACGCGGCGCAGAATCGCTTCGGCGATATTCCCGGGTGACTCAACGTATTCGCTGAGCGAGGCATTCATGAGATCGTTTTGGCCCTTGGCGTAATCGCGATCGACCTCAACCACGCCGTCGGTGTACACCACAAGTGCGCACCCTTCGGAAAGCGTGCTGGAGCGCTCTTCGAATTCGGCATGCGCATCCGCGCCCAGCACGAAGCCGCCCTCCAAGTCTAAATACCGTGCTGTTTCATCAGGCGAAATCATCAACGGCGGCGGATGACCGGCTGTTGCGAACGTGAACTTGCCGGTCGTGACGTCGAGCACGCCGACAAACGCGGTCACGAGCGTATTCGGTTCGTCCGCGCACACAACGCGGTTCACGTAACGCAATATTTCCGCGGGACGTTCGTCGACGCGAGCGGCGGTGCGAACCGCAATGCGCGAGACCGCCATGAGTGCAGCCGCGCGCAGTCCGTGTCCCGCGACGTCACCGACACTCACGCATAATTTGCGTTGCGAGAGTGGAAAGACGTCGTACCAGTCGCCACCGACTTCCATGTCATCGGCGGCGGGCACATATGCGCTATCGATACGAACGCCCGGTGTAACGGGCAACGTTTGCGGAAGCAGCGCACGCTGGAGCGTTGCGGCAATGCGCTGCTCGTGAGCGATGCGCTGCATCATCGCGCGGTACACACGGTCGAGATCCGCGAATTCGTCGTTGCCTTCAAGGGGTTGCGCCGGTCGCTGTGCCGCGAGGAGTTCGGCGTTGTGTGCCAGGCGCCGCACGCGCTGCACGAGCCCAAAACCGAAACGGCCCGTTGTGAAGAGCGTGAGGACGATGGCAATGACGCTTAGCGTGATGAGGGCGTACTCGTAGCGCAAAACGCGGTGGCGCAGTCCACCCAGCCTTGCCAATTCATAGTTACGCTGCGCGGTGACCAGCGCGCTCGCGCTAGCGGCGAGGCGCACGCTGAGCGCGCGCGTCGAAGGCGCATTGTCGAGCGCTCTGGCTTGCTGCACGTGACCTGCACGCAGCGCGTCGATGTATCGGGAGAGGAGCGCCATACCGTCGTTGGAGGCCGCTCGCAGCGCTGCCACTTGTTCCGGAATGCCGGGCTCGCCGGCCGTCATCGCGCCGAGGCTCTCGAACGCGGCAGGTAGCTGGCTTCGCGCGCTGCGGAAACCCCCAAGTTTCGCCTCGTCGGCTGGACCGGTGTACGAAACGGCGCTACGGCCCGCCTGACTGAGAAGCTGTTCGGTTTTGTCGACCTGCCGCAAGATTTGTTGCGTTTGCTGCTCGCTCGCGTTACCTTCGGCACTCACCCACTGGATAAGCAACGCAAGCGCGAGTACTGCCACGAGAAAAATCAGCGGGATTGCGGCTACAAGATATGCCTGGAATCGGATGCCGGGGCGCATGAGCGATGTGTAGTTCCGCGCGCGCCCCCGAAATCCACCAGCTTATTACAGGTTTGACGCTTCCCGCGGGTTGGCCGAGAAGGAGTAAATTTTCTGGCTGGATTCCCCGATGGCCCCGCCTTCAATAACGCCGTTTTTCACGTGGCCTTGGATATGTAAGATCTCGCTCGACTCAATGTCCAGCCAGATCTCATCGCCGCTGCGCGCGCCGACCACAGGGGCGAAGAGCGTCGTGTAGTCGTTGTTGTTATAATAGCCGCGCAGCGTGCCGTCCGGCGCGGCTTCCAAGATCAGCGACCCGGTGTACGGCGCGTAATCTCCGACGATCGTTAGTGAAGTGTCATAACGTGAACTCGTGGCGGCCCCCGCCATTGCGGGAACGCACGCCGCGAAAAAGAGCGCGCCTATAAGGCTCAATACCGGTTTTATCATGCATATCTAACGCTGCAAGCCGATACTTTGCGACGCATCAACATGAATTAGCTGACGTCACAAAGAACAGCGCTCGTACGATGGACGCGGATAACGCTTTAGACTTTCGCCGTCTTCCCGTTTGGGATCGTGCCGAAAAAGTGCTTGGACAGATCGAGCGGCTCGAGGTCGGAGAAACGTTTACGTTTCGTATGGAACTCAATCCGCGCGCGCTCGTGACGCACATCGAGCAGCAGCGCCCTTTGCGATTCGCGTTCGACATCGTCCGTCAGGGCATCGAGGATTGGCGTGTGATCGTGCTGCGCGTTCCGGTGAACCATGCGGGCGATGCCGCAGGGCTCTTCGAGCGAAATCCGGCGTTGCGCTGCGTTTCGCGCATGGGGCGCGATCATCTCAAACGATCCATGTCCGAGGCTACCATGCGCAAAGGTACGGTGCTGAGCAGCGAGGACGAACCGCGCGATTCGCTGCACGTTATCAGCGAGGGCGCTGTGGGCGTCTTCGCAGGAGCGGAGCAGCGAGAGCGTCTGCTGTTCGACTTGCACGCTCCCGATTTTGCCGGCGAGGTGGAATTGCTCGACGGTGGTTGGAGCATCGGTAGAACGGTGGTCCTCTCACGCAACGCGCACATCGTGAGCATACCGTATGAAGTGCTGCGAGTGGTGATGGAGCGCGAGCCCGAGTTGGTGAGCGCGTTTGCCCTCAGTGCCGCCCAACACGTGCGCATGTTGGCGAGCGCGCTCGCGCAGCAGACGAATCAACCGATCCTCGAACGCATCGCGATTGCGCTTTTACCGTATGCCGCTCCCGAGCGCGGCATGCAGCCGGCGTTTGCGCCGCTGCCAAACATGACGCAAACGCAGCTCGCCGCCGCCGCCGGGACCGTCAAAGAAGTCGCCGCCCGCGCAATCGCCGAGCTCGAATCGCTCGGCGCGCTTCAACGCGAACGCGGCCACGTTGCGTACCTCGATCGCGCTAAGCTGCTAGCGATAATCGATCGCGGTTAAGCCCTTCCCAAA
Organism: uncultured bacterium; assembly: GCA_964514445.1. Taxonomy (GTDB): domain Bacteria; phylum Vulcanimicrobiota; class Vulcanimicrobiia; order Vulcanimicrobiales; family Vulcanimicrobiaceae; genus DASSRQ01. Next base: position 6,142 of record CAZERJ010000081.1, read on the forward strand.
ACGTCTCGACGGCATCCAGCACTGCCGTGCCGGCGCGCAAGAATTTCGCCCGGTCAAACCCGGGCTGAGCAAACGCAGCCTCGAGCTCGTCGTCGGTGTGCGCTGCGTGTTGATCTTCTATCTGATCGTGCCAGACCCAAAAGCCCAGCGGCAGATCCGGAATGCGGTTCGCTTTGATCGTGCGCAGGCCGGCGATGAGTTCTTTCCAAAATCCCGCCGCGGCCCAGTGTTCGATCGCGTGCGATGCGCCCGTGCTTTCGGACAGATCATCCGATGCGTACCAGCGCATCAAAGCATCGCAAAACTCCAGCGTCGAGGCGCTGCCGTGACGCCGCTTTCCGAGCGAGCTAAACGGCAAATCCAGATGCTCGGCAAACGCTAGCAGCCATTCGAAGTGCGCCGCACGAAAGCGGAAGGTGCCGCCGTCGACGGAGCCTACGCTCGTGAACGTTACGCCCAGTTCGTTCAGCAAAATCTCTTTGCCCGCGCGGTAGGACGTTATGTCGGGCGCGTTGATGCATTTGCGCAGTTGCGCTTCGATGAAGAGATGGCTGAAGACCGAGAACTGCACGGTGAAGTGGCGCAGTTCTTCCAGCGTAGCGTCGCCGCGCGAGAACCAGGACGTGTACCGGTTCATGCACACGATTGGGTGATCGTCGATATGCGATACAAGCTCGGTTTTGAATGAGGCTAACGCGTTCACGGCAGACCTTTCAGATCAGGGAAAAAGAAAAACCGCCCCGGACAGCCGGGGCGGTTTTGGCATTCTTGCGATATTCTCGCTAGCGCATAAACCGGCACAGCCGTCTCGGATTCGAGCGACCGTAATAATACGAGGTTGCGCTGAGCAAGAACATCATGGTTTGAGCGATAGTATCATTGGGGCAGGCTGACGGTCAAGTGCATTTCATCAAGCGATGGCTAAACCTCGAACGCCCCGCCGGCGTTGCGCTGCACGCGGAGCGTTCCATTGACGTCGATCTCGCGCCGGACGAGGCGTTTGCACTCTGCGTGCGCGGCGTCGAATTTGCGCTCGGCGGCACGATCGACCAGCGCGATACGGCCTTGCGTCACCTGGAGGCACGTTTTGGGCTGGTCAATTCCGAACGGCTTGCGGTAAGCGTCGAGCCGCGCGCGGATGGGAGCGGCTCGCGGCTACGCGTGCAGGCGCGGCGCGCGGCGGGAATGCCGGCGACACCCTCGCAGTACGTCGAGGCTTTATGCGCTTACGTGATCGCGTCTGCGCCGAAATAGGGCTGTAACGCTGCGGGAATGCGCACCGAGCCGTCTTTTTGCTGGAAGTTTTCCAAGATCGCGACGATCGTGCGTCCTACTGCAAGACCCGAACCGTTGAGCGTGTGGAGCAACTCCGGTTTTGCTTTGGCCTCGCGGCGAAAGCGCGCAAGGCCGCGGCGGCTTTGAAAATCCGTGTCGTTGGAGCACGAGCTGATCTCGCGATAGATGCCCGCACTGGGAACCCATACTTCGAGATCGTAGGTCTTGGCCGCATTGAAACTGGTATCGCCCGCGCAAAGCAGCATGACGCGGTACGGCAGCTCGAGCTCGCGCAGCAGCGACTCGGCATCGGAAACTAGTGCTTCTAAATCGTCAAACGAACGTTCGGGCAGTGTATACTGCACCAGTTCGACCTTCTCGAATTGATGCTGGCGGATAAGCCCGCGCGTGTCTTTGCCTGCGGCTCCCGCTTCTTTGCGAAAACATGGCGTGTACGCGGTGTATTTGAGCGGCAGCGATGAGGCGCTCAAGATTTCATCGTTGTGCAATGCGGCCAGCGGCACTTCCGCCGTCGGTATCATGAACAAGTCCGCGTCGCTGTCTTGAAACATCGCGTCGGAGAATTTCGTGAGCTGGCCGGTCGACCACATCGTCGAACGCGATACGAGCAGCGGCGGAATCACTTCCGTGTACCCGCGCGTCGTTGCGCGATCCAAGAAAAACTGCACGATTGCACGCGAAAGCCGCGCCCCGGCGCCTTTGAGCACGGCGAACCGGCTGCCCGAGAGCTTTGCCGCGCGTTCGAAATCCAGAATGCCCAGGCGTTCGCCGATCTCCCAATGCGCCAGCGGTTCGAAATCGAACTCGCGCGGCGTCCCGTGTTCGCGCACGAGCACGTTCGCATCGGAGTCGCTTCCATCCGGAACGGAATAATCGAGCACGTTCGGCGACTGTGCAAGCAGATCGCGCAGCGGCGAACCTTCAGCCTCCGGGCTCAGTGCTTCAGCTTCGCTTTGCAAGTGCTCGATTTGCGCCGAGAGTTCGTCGAGCTTCGGGCGCAAGTCGCGCGCGGCGGCTGCTTTGTCTGCCGCTTTACCGATCTCCGAGGAGATGCGGTTCTTTTCGGCCTTCGCATTTTCGAGTGCCGTCAGCGCTGAGCGGTAGGCGGCGTCTAAACGCAGAACGTCGTCTACGAACGACGGGTCGTGGCCACGCCGCTGTGCGCTGAGCCGAACACGATCGGGATCGCGACGAATTAAAACGAGATCGAGCATGGAAACACGCCGCATTGGATTTCAGCCCGATGCGCTCCTGGAACCGCACGAAGCGCTCGCGCGGTACTTTGCGAGCGTTGAGCTACGCACGCCCGCGCTCGAGCACGTCGCGCTCGAAGACGCGCTGCATCGCGCCCTCGCGCAATCCATCGTCGTGGATGCCAACTATCCGGCTGCGCCGCGTTCGGCGATGGATGGCTTTGCCGCCAGCAGCGCGGCGCTGCCGGCGCGCCTTCGCATCGTTGGGAACATCGGCATTTCGCAGCCGTGGGATCGCGCGCTCGGGCACGGCGAGGCGCTCCGTATTCCGACGGGCGGCGTCGTCCCGCCGGGCGCCGACGTTGTCGTGCCGGTGGAGGACGCGGCGGTGGACGGCGAGTTTGTCGAACTGCCTGGCGCGCCGGCGGGTGATGCCGTTACGCCAGCCGGTTCGGACATGCGCAAAGGCGAGACGGTTCTGGCGCGCGGCGCGCGACTACGGCCGGCGGACATTGCGCTGCTGGCGACGCTGGGTTTTGCGCGCGTTCCGGTCTACCGGCAGCCGGTTTTCGGCGTTCTCTCGAGCGGTGACGAGCTCGTGCCGGTCTCGACCGAACCGCGTCCCGGACAGATTCGCGATTCCAACCGATACGGCGTCGCTGCTTTGCTCAACGAAGTCGGCGTGCGAGCTGTGCATTTGCCGACGGCACGCGACGAATCGGGTGAACTCGAACGGCATCTGCGCGAAGGCTTGGAGCAGTGCGACGGCTTTGTGCTGACCGGCGGCTCATCGGTGGGCGAGCGCGACCTCACGCCCGATATCGTGGATGGACTCGGCGAGCCCGGCGTCATTGTGCACGGGCTAAAAGTGAAGCCTGGGAAACCGACGGTACTCGCGGCGGTGAACGGCAAGCCCGTCATCGGTCTCCCCGGCAACCCTACGTCGGCGCTCGTGATTTTGCAGATGGTCGCGCGACCGATCGTGGAGCGCACTGCCGGCATCGAAGCATTGCCGCTGCTGGAACAAGCGCAACTTGCCGCACCACTGCGCAAGCGCAAAGGCTGGACGTGGTACGTGCCCGTTCGCTTGGACCAGGCACAGGGCGGTACGCTCGCGTATCCGCTGGAACTGCGCTCCAGTTCGGTGAGCCTGCTCTCCCGCGGGCACGGCGTGCTCGTGCTGGGACCCGAGATTGAATCGCTAACGCCGGGTGCAGCGGTGAGCGTGCGCCGTTTCTAATGGAGGAGATCCTGAACGAATTTTTGGCCGCGCCCCACATCGAAGCGATTCCCGCGACCACACCTTTCATTGGACCGGAACAGCTGATGCGCGAACGCGGACATTCGAGTCTCGTGCGGTTGGGTGCGAACGAGAGCACGTTCGGGCCTTCGCCGCGCGCGGTCGAAGCGATGGCTCGCGAGTTGCCCCGAATTTCGTGGTACGGCGATCCTGAATCGTACGCGCTGCGCGATGCACTGGCTGCGCGGCATAAATGCAGCATCGATAACGTCTGCGTGGGCGCAGGTATCGACGATCTCATGGGCCTGGCAGTGCGCGCGTTCACCTCGCCGGGTTCCATCGCGCTGACCACGCGCGGCACGTATCCGACCTTCGCATATCACGTTACGGGGTACGGCGCACGCCTGGAAACCGTCCCATATACGGCAGACGGCTTCGTCGACGTAGAGGCGCTTATCGCGCGCGCTCGCGAGCTGCGCCCGGCGATCGTCTACGTTGCGAATCCCGACAATCCCAGCGGAACGCTGCTCAGCGGTTCGCAGATCGCGACGCTGTTCGAAGCGCTCCCCGCCACGACGCTGCTTTTACTCGATGAAGCGTATGCGGATTTTGTACCGGGTTTCGGCGTGGGCGAGCTGCCGATCGTGCCACGCGTCTTGCAGATGCGCACGTTTTCGAAAGCGTACGGAATGGCCGGCGCGCGCATCGGCTGCATGATCGCGACACCGCGAAACGTGCAAACATTTGAAAAAATCCGTTTGCAATACGGCGTGAACCGCACTGCGCAAATTGGAGCGCTGGCGGCGCTGGGCGATGAAGCGTATCATCGGGAAGTGATCGAGGCCGTCGCGCAAGGACGCGAAGACTACTACGAACTGGCGCGCTCGCTTGGACGGCGTGCGATTCCTTCGCACACAAACTTTGTGTGCATCGATTTCGAGGAACCGCAGCGCGCGGTATGGGCCGTCTCGGCGCTGCTCGATCGCGGCGTTTTCATTCGCAAGCCCGGCGCGCCACCGCTCGACCGTTTCATTCGCGTGAGCGTCGGAACGCCCGAGGAGCGTGCCCAATTTGCGCGCGCGCTGCGCGCCGTCAACGCGGAAGCCGCCGCATGAAGTACGCGATCATTAGCGATATTCACGGCAACCTCGAGTCGCTCCAGACGGCGCTGAGCCTCATTAGCAGCGATGAATCGATCTTGTGCCTGGGCGATATCGTCGGCTACGGGCCGAATCCGAACGAATGCGTGCAGCTCGTGCGCGAACGCGCGAGCGACGTCGTCCTGGGCAACCACGACGTGGCTGCGATCGACAATTTTGGCGTGGAGTATTTCAATCCGGCGGCGCGGCGCGCCATCGAATGGACGCAGCGCGTCATCGACCGCGATCTCGTTGCATGGCTCAATGGTCTGGGCTACGAGATCCGCCATCCGAATTTTTTGCTCGTGCACGGCGCGCCCGTGCATTACTTCGAATATATTCTCGATAAGCGTCATGCGCGCGCCGCATTCGATCGCACCGATGCGCAAATTGTCTTTATCGGCCACACGCATATTGCGGAATATTGGTCGATCGATGCAGCGGGCAACATCGACCACGCGCACATGCAGCACGGCGGTGATTTGCAACTCGATCCGGCACGCCGCTATATCATCGATGTCGGCAGCGTTGGTCAGCCGCGCGATCTGAATCCGCAGCCGTCGTTCGTTCGATACGATGACGAAGCGCGCAGCGTGCAATGGGTGCGCTACGATTATGCGGTTGCGGACGTGAAAGCGAAAATTGCGCAGGCGGAGCTGCCGCCGGCGCTCGCTGCAAGGCTCGACGTCGGACGGTGAGGCCCATCGACGACGGCCACTGCTTCGTGTGCGGCGTGCACAACGAGCGTGGCATGAAGGTGCGCTTCGAGCGCGACGGCGATCAGGCCGTGCGTGCAACCACCGCGCTGCGCGGGGAATTTCAAGGCTGGCAGGGCATCGCCCATGGCGGCATCGCGCTCTCCTTGCTGGATGAAGCAATGGCGCACGCCGCGGGCGCGGCGGGCTACCGCGGTGTTACGGCGAGCATGAATGCGCGGTTCCGCAAACCCGTGCCGTTGGAAGAAGAACTCGAAATCGCCGGAAAAGTGAAGTGGATGCGGCGCAACGTGATGGAGATCGAAGCCTACGTGCGCGACAAATCCGGAACGGTGCTGCTCGAGGGCGAAGGCCGTTTCATCGCACAGGGACGAATCGAACAGTAATTGGCAAAATCCAAACAAGTCCGTCAAGCGGAAAAGGCGGCGAATAAAACCAACGCGCCGAGTGTCGACAACCGGCGCGCGCGGCACGAGTTTCATATTCTCGAATCGCTCGAAGCCGGCGTGCAGCTCACCGGCACCGAAATTAAATCGATCCGTCAGGGCGGTGTGAGTTTGAACGAAGCCTATGCACGCGTTCGCGATGGCGAAATCTGGCTGCTCGGCATGCACGTTCCGCCGTATAAACAAGGCAGTTTTTCCAACGTCGATCCGAACCGTCCGCGGCGCCTGCTGCTGCACAAAGAACAAATCGAACGCCTCGGCGGACGCGCCGCCGAAAAAGGTTTGACGATCGTTCCGCTGCGTCTATATTTCACGCGCGGCAAAGTCAAGATCGAAGTGGGACTCGCGAAGGGCAAAAAGATTTGGGACAAACGCGAGTCGATTGCAAAACGCGACGTCGAACGCGAACTGGCGCGGCACCGGTAATGCGCGGAACGCATCCTGAGCGTGCACTAGAGCAATCGGTCGAACGAAGCGGCGCGCTGCATCGCGGGGATCGCGTGCTCATTGCGTGCAGCGGCGGCGCCGACAGTGTCGGGCTTGCAGCGCTGCTCGGCGCACTCGCGAAGTCGCTCGAGTTGCAGCTCACACTCGGGCACGTCAATCATGGTGTGCGCGCGTCTGCATGGCAAGATGAAGCGGTCGTGCTGCGCGTCTCGGCAGCGCTTGGTATTCCCGCAAAAATTGCCGCGTTACAAGTCGAAGGCCGAGCCGAAGCGACGCTGCGCGATGCACGCTACGCCGCGCTCGTCGAACTCGCGCAAGCGGTGCAAGCCAACGTCATCGCAACGGCGCATACCGCGGAAGATCAAACGGAAACAGTATTGCTCGCGCTTTTTCGTGGAACGGGTTTGCAAGGCGTTGCAGGAATGCCTGCGCGCCGCGAGCTCGTTCAAGGCATCGTTCTTGCGCGGCCGTTATTGCAAGCAACGCGCGCAGACGTTACTGCGTATGCGCAATTCGCAGGGTTGCCATACGCCGTCGATCCGACGAACGCCGATCTCACGTTGCGCCGCAACGCCGTGCGAGAAGCACTCGAGTCACTGCGTCCGCTCTTTCCGGGATTAGATGAAGCCGTCGCGCGTGCAGCGCGCGTCGCTGCAGATGAAACGGCGAAAACGCCGCGCGCATCGTATCGCAACGCGATCCGGCGCACACTGCAAGCGCAAGATGCGCTCTCCGGCGTCGGATTCGAACACGTCGAGGCCGCCGTACGGGCCGTTGAGGCCGGACGGTCGGGCCGGTTTTCTATGGGCGGCGGCATAGAAGTGCTGGTTGAGAACGGCGCCCTGACGGTACATCGAGAGAATCGATGAGCGGCTACGAAATCGAGCGGACGCTCTTCAGCGCCCTGGAGATTCAATCTGCCATACAGCGGCTGGCCGATGAGATTGCGCGCGATTATGCCGGACGCTCGCTTGTGCTTCTTGGCGTGCTGAAAGGTGCACTCTACGTAACGAGCGACCTGGCCCGCGCGGTTTCCGTCATTCCCGGCGGCCCATCCGAGATTGAAGTCGATTTTTTGGCCGTGTCCAGTTACGGAAACGCGACACGTTCCAGCGGCGAGGTACGTTTACTGAAGGACGCCGCGGCGTCGATGACGGGCAAGCATGTGCTCATTATCGAGGACATCATCGATAACGGCCTCACACTGCAGTACCTTCGAGCGTTGCTCGGGGGACGCGGTCCGGCAACCCTGCGTTCCTGCGTGCTGTTTGATAAGCCGTACCACCGGCTTGCCGACGTGCCGATAGAATACGTGGGCTTAACCGCACCGGACGAGTTCGTCGTAGGGTACGGTTTAGATTTTAAGGAAGGCTACCGTAATCTGCCGTTCCTCGCGAAGTTGCGGCCGTCGGTCCTAGAAACATAAGGTAAGTAAGCGTGACTAAGCATCTCCGG
>CAZERJ010000082.1:0-13435 GCA_964514445.1 uncultured bacterium
TCCACCCGCTCACGCTGGACGACATCGTGCGTTACGAACCCAGCGCAAAAGGCAAAGGACCGGCGATCATCCGCAAGATCATGGAGTGGATGCCGTCGTGGGCAGCCGTGCACGTCACCGGCGTACGCACGCCTGACGGCCGCGAAACCGAAGGTTGGTTCGTTTCCGCAGCGCTGCTTCCGGAGCAGATGCTCGACTTTCCGCGCGAAGAAGTTTACAAACGCATCGTGCGCGCGATCGAAATCGGTGCAGAGCTGGGCGCTGATATCGCCGGCCTCGGCGCTTTCACCGGCGTCGTTGGCGACGGCGGAGTAACGGTCGCTGAACGCTCGCCAATTCCGGTAACCACCGGGAATTCACTGACGATCGCAGCCGGAATTCAAAGTCTGTTCCGCGGCGCGGACGAAATGGGTATTGACGCTTCGCAATCAACGGCGGTGGTTGTCGGCGCGACGGGATCCATCGGTTCGGCGTGCGTTCATCTCATTGCGCCGAAAGTCAAACGTTTGATTCTTGTCGCCCGTAATCAAACGCGGCTCGAGAAGTTGCACGATTCAATCAAAGCCGATTTGCCGTGCGACTCGTCGGCGGCAACGAATATCTCCGAGGCGGTGCAGCAAGCGCAGCTCATCCTCACCGCGACCAGCTCAACGCAAGACGTTATCGAACCGGAAGATTTGCAAACCGGCGCCGTTGTGTGCGAGCTGTCGTTGCCGCACGACGTGAGCCGGCGCGTTGCCGAGCTGCGCCCAGACGTACTCGTAACCGAAGGCGGCAACATGCTGGTGCCCGGCAACGTGCGCTTCGAGCGCGTGCGTGAACCCGGACTCGAGTGGGACACGAATTTGCCGCCGCGTACGGCGCTGGCGTGCATGAGCGAAACGATGGTCCTTGCGCTGGAAAACCGGCTCGAGAACTATACGCTGGGCCGCGGCATCGATTTGCAAAAAGTCATCGGGATCCAAGCGATGGCGGAGCGTTGCGGCTTTAAACTGGCAGACATGCGCGCATTCGACACCGCGATTACCACCGAGAAGATTGCGCAGACGCGTGCCGCAGCGCATGCGCGGCGAAAGAGCGCCGTCGCATGAAAACGGTAGTCAGCGTATCGCTTGGCAGCAGCAGCCGCGATCATCATGCGCGCGTGAATCTGCTGGGCGAAGAATTCGACATTACCCGAACGGGTACTGACGGCAAACTCGACGCTGCAATCGCGCGCGTCAAAGAACTCGACGGCAAGGTGGACGCGATCGGCCTTGGCGGCATTGATGTATATCTTTATGCCGGCACGAAGCGTTACGCCTTACGCGACGGACTGCGTCTGCTTGAGGCCGCAAAGATAACGCCTGTCGTTGACGGCAGCGGCTTGAAGAACACACTCGAACGCGCCGCCGTGCGATTCATGCAAGATGAAATGGGCATAGAGCTCAAGGGCCGCAAAGTCCTCATGGTCAGCGCGCTCGATCGATTCGGCATGGCGCAAGCGCTCGTAGAAGCCGGCGCAAACGTACTCTTCGGGGACTTTATATTCGCGTTGGATCTTGACAAGCCCGTCCACGGCCTGCGCGAGTTCGAGGAGATGGCCGAAAAATATTTGCCCGACGCGTGCAAGTTGCCGTTCCAGTTCTTTTATCCGACGGGCAAAAAACAAGACAAACCACCCGAGCCAAAGTATCCGCAGTACTACGAAGAAGCCGAAATTATCGCCGGCGACTTCCACTTCATGCGCCAATTCATGCCGGATGATCTGACGAACAAGACTGTTCTTACCAACACGGTGACTGAACGCGACGTCGACGAACTGCGCCGCCGCGGCGTCGCAACGCTCATTACCACGACGCCGGATTTCGGTGGCCGCTCATTCGGAACGAATGTTGTCGAAGCAGCATTCGTCGCGCTGCTCGGCAAGAAGTGGGACGAAGTCACGAGCGCCGATTACGAACGGCTGCTCGTCGACCTGCAGCTGCGCCCGCGCGTCGTTGCACTTTCGTTGTCGTCGTAATTTAAACAAAAAAGCCCGCCGCGAACGGCGAGCTTTTGTTGCTGTTTGCTGTAATGAATAACGCATGCCGCTCTGCCCAACGGTCTGCAGTTATTCTATCCCGGCGACCGCAAACAAATCGTCGGGAATGTTGATCAGCAAGGGCTAAACGTGTTGCCCTTTCCGCAAGAGAAAGAAAAGTATACGTTCCTCGCTGGATAGCTGCCCACGTAAATGTCTTGGTGTATTGGAACGTAGACTGCCAACGACGTCGATATTGTGAGAGTGTTCGAACCGGTCTTAAGCCCCGAAAATTCATTGAAGATGTACACGCTTGATGCATCCCAGAAGGGGCCACCGGCACCGCACGCGGCAGACGTCGTGCAAATTGAGAAATTTAGGTGTGATGCGCTCGGGCCAGCCAGGAACGGGGCGGTATATGTGCCCTCCGTCGTGGATGTGCCCAGGAAGAATATCCTTGCTTTGCTATTTGTGCTCGTCGTTGCGATTGTGCAAGTAAAACTAATCGTATTGGCGGGTATGGTAAACGATCCAAGCGCAGACGCCGTGGGATCGTAACTCGCTATGGAAAAAAGCTGACCGGACGGAGACGAGAGCGTGCAGCTATCCGCCATCGCTTTACCGTGTGTGGCGGCGAGCGAGGCCGTAAGCACAAGTGCCGCCAGAAGCGCGAAGCGAAAGGCATATCTCATGATGGTACTCCGTTCTTGCAAGTGAGCGTTCCAAGCCTTAGGAACATCTTCTCAGTGCCATGAACCGTAATGTTGAACTTGCACTCGCCGCCTTTGAATTGAATGCGACCATGATAGTTTCCGGGTTCCAGCTTATCGAAGTAAAACTCGCCGTTCTCGCCGATATCGGATGTCGCGTGATCCTCGTTCTCGCCTGTCAGCTCCAGAATACCGTAAGCCGGAATGGTCGGATGCCCAGCCATAAGAACTGACAGATTACCTGTAACGGGCAGCACGCGGCGGATTCGGAAGTGTACCACTTCGCCGGTCCGATACTCCGGAACCACGGTTTGCGTCGATTGATCCAGCGAATAATTCATCGGAACGTCGCCGGGTTGCAGCGAAATCGTATTATTAAAATATGCGCCCATTTGCGGGACGAGAGCATATCCGGATCGGTTTGTTCGCCCTGCGTCAAAACCATTGACCGTTACATGCACACCCGGCATGCCTGTATCAACCAGCGCATAACTATCGTTGACTGGCTGCGTCGCAAAGAATTTTCCGCCGATTGCGACAATGCCGCCAGCGAGCTGCAACGTTACCGAACTTGAGCCACCACCGGTGTAAACCGTTCCAAAATAATTACCGTACTGTCCGCGGTATTCTCCGCTCGCATAGCTTGAAACAGTGTTACTGTCTGACGATGCCAGGCCGACGTTGTAACCGAAGGATGGTACGCTCGTGAGGTTGGATCTCGAAACATCGACCGACAGTTGCCTATGACCATTGGATTCCGAGGTGTTAATGTTGGCATTCATGTCGTGTCCCGCCATAAGGTTCAACGACGCTGTTACGCTGAATTGCTTACCGGTTACGGTTTGCATTAGATTTGCGCTCAGCTGTATGGACGTTGATCCGGATAGCCGGGACCAGCGCGTCAGTTGCCAGCCTTGTTGAATGCCGTTGTCGCGATCTTTCAGGGCGTTATAGCTCAAGCCGACGGTACTTTTGCCCATGGGGGCTGAAAGCCCGAGCGATGCATTTGTAAGCGCACGGTCCGAAAGCACGTTTTGTCCGAGCGTCGCATATTGCGGGGACTGAACGCCGACCGAAGCGCTCATACTAAAGCGATTAACCATTTCTTGCAGCGTCACAGCTGCCGCGCCGCCAGTCGCGTTACCACTCCGGCTAAACGCGCCTTCCATTCCAAGCACGCCTTGATGCAAACGAAAGAGCGCTTCGCCGCCGCCGCTCACGAGCGATGCGCTGGCTTCCATGCGGCCACCAACGGTAAGATTGTTCGTAACACCCTTGGTGTACCGGCCGCCGACACCAAATTGCGTCGTCCCGGGCGTCTGGCCATAAAAGGCTCGTGGTATACCCGCTCCATACGCGAAATCCGAAACACCTGGCGCTAAAAGCTGATCGGCGCCGAAAAAGTAGTTGGTGTAGGTCTGCTGATGTCCGAAAGCGTCGGTAATGACGATCTGCGTGTTGTTCGGGCCTAAACCCGTTGGCAAATTCTGAAACGAAAATTCACCCGGTCCCAGCGTCTCAGTCTTCACAAGCGCGCCGTTGACATAAACGTTGGCGGTAGCCGGCGTACCAACGCTACCACGAACGCCCGGAAGCACGTTGATGAGGCTGTTAGGAGTTAATCCAAAATACCGGTGAATTTCACCACCGAGAAGTGATACTGACGATCCGAGATCTCCCGTGGAGAGATCGACGTCTCCAATGCTCATCCGCTCATTTGACTGTGGCGAATCGACGGTCCAGCGAGTTATTGCGGCGTTGTACGTGCCGTAGCCCGAAAAAGTGCGCGTTGTTTCTAGCAATCCGGCCCCGATCCGCGTTCCGAATTGCGTTGTTACATTCGGACCTGCTGCGGACGAAAGGCCAACGGAGTAGTTCATGAAGGCACTATGCGCCGGCTTCGAAATTGTTAACGCTGCTTGCTGATGATAGTTAAATGTGGCAACGCCAAGGTGGTCTGCGGAAACTGTCAGATCCAGTGTCAGAGCCTTGTCGTCGACCGTATAGGTCATGAATGACTTAAATGCCGACAACGGCACTAAGTCGTCGGGCTTTGCGCCGTGAAAATCCAAGCCTTTAATGCCGGAATCTTGCAAGTCCGCTCGTGTGAGCAAAACATCGCTACCGCGCATCGTCACCGTTACCTCAGACTTCGCTACAGTGTTCACCCTTAGGGTCAGAACCGCGCGCGTATCCGCTGCAAAAGCGTTGGCTCCAGGAGTGAGCGAGGCGACCAGCGCGAGGATGATCGCCAAGCAAAAGGGTTTCACTAGCCGCATTGACCCGAAGCGGGCGTCGAGGTACGCGTGTACGACCCTACATCCGTGTGCACCGTAATGGAAAGCGTTTTAATGGCGCTACAGCGGTTGCGCGGAATGCGAGCGTCAAATGCACGCGTCTCACCCGGTAGCACGTACCAGCCTGTTAAGGTCTGCGAGAAAACCTTCGCGCCGTTCGCATCACGTCCGGAGAAATCGACGTCTCCAACAACCACGTGAAAATTGCCCTTGTTCGCAAAGGTAGCCTGCGCCACGCCGCGGCGTACTGACAAGTCGTCTATGCCTGCGTTTTTGACCATAGCGTCGGGCTCGAAGAAGACGGGAACAGTAATTCGTGTTCTTACGTTCAACCCGCTGACGCGCGCTTTGGTAATCTGGCTTTCAAGCGTCGGAAGCTCGTCAATCGTAATCCGATACGTCAGCTCCGTCTGGCGCGGCGGCGTGCCGCTGAAGCCGATGCGGATGTTTCTCGTCTCCAGAGGGTTCATTGTAAACAACGTCGGGAAAACAATGAGGTCATCGGTAGGTTTGAATTGTGCAACGCCGTCACGGCTGTTGCTCCAGCGTACGCCGGCAACCTGGACGCGTAACGGCGCCGTATCTTGGTTTTGAAGCGTTAAAATTACGCTGGACGTATCTTTGGTGAAGAACAAGCGTATGGGTTTGACGTTGAAAACGCCGGCCGACGCCGTAGCGCAGGTGGACATCACTGCGGCGGCCGAGCAGACTAACGCGAGTACATATTTTAAGCGGGCAGAGTACATATGAACCTCAGAAGTCGATAGTGAGCCGGTGGTGTGCTTTGTCCCAACGGATCTGCTTGACTATAAGCCATGCGTGTTCCGACGGAAAATTGATTTGAACGAGCGGCAATATTCCCGACATCCGAGCGGGCTTCGCTGACTCGTTGTCCCGAATAGTCGTTACGATTTCGTTGTGCACGAGATACGCGCTTACGCTATTGCCGGGAACGATGGTAGCGCTCTCGCTGATCGTTGCGGTCGTCTTTTTGCCAACCGCCGCCGACGAAGCAATCGGCGCTGCGGTCAATACGATAAGGGCGGCGCTGCATATGCGTTTCATAACTGCCTTCAAAAACTCACCGTAACGGTGACAGAGTCAGTGTATTGCCCTTGCTTGAGGTGCGGTTGGCCCGTAAGAATACGCGTCCAAACCGGTAATGAGGAACCTCTGTCTGTTGGGGAAATGTACGTGTAACCGCTCGGGCTCCATACGGAATTGCATGCCGTATCGTGACAAAGCTCATAGCCCAGATAGCTCCCTGCGCCGTCGCTCATGGAGCGGCTACCGTACTGTGTGCCAGCAGCGGTTCCATGCAGGCCCGCGTCCATGGCGATCTGCGTGTTGGCGCCACGGGTGCATGCGACGTTGAGGAAGTTTTCTTTGAGGATCGTGTTACCCGGAGCTTTTATGTACCCGATACCGATCGTAAACGCAAAGGAACTAGAGGACAGGGTGCACCGTGTTGTAGCGGGCGCACCGACGGTAAACGTCGTCGTTCTACGCGGCTTTGTAACTGCACCAGCCGATGTGGCCGTAACCACCGCCAGCGTTACCGCTAAAACCATTCGCTTCATCACGTTCACTTCACCCGTTCAATCCTAATAGCTTAGCGTCACAACGACGCTGTCGCTGTACGTACCGGTTGGAACGCTTTGGCCACCGGGGACTTGGCCGTACAAGCTTATGGAATTCGTTACGGAGACGCCTTTGGAGTCTTGTGACGTGCTTGGTGGCGTCCCGCAATTGTTCGTCGACCACGGTGTACCGAAGCCGCTGTCCGTATACAGCTCGTAGCTAAGGTAATGTGTCGTCGGACTTGCGCTATCAGTCATCGCACGGTCGTTTGCAGTCGCGCCCTGGTTGCAGTGACTGCCGTCCCCAACGGTCCACCTTATTGGCGTACCGGCAGTGACGGTATCGCCCTTAGTACAATTCGTTGAAAGCGTCAGGGGGGTGGTGTTCCTGAGCGGATTACCGGCAGGGTACGTGAACGGGTCATAGCTGCTACCGATCGTATACGTGGTGCCTGCCACGCCGTTAATTGTTGGCGATATTGTCGTACAATTCGAAATCACGCTTCCCGAAACGGTGACAGCAGAGCTGACGCTGGCCGCGGCAGGTATCGAACCCTGCACGCAGGCCGCTGCGGCTAAGAGAAGCGCCCCGATTCGAAGTTTCATTATGTGGTGTCGCCTCAGTAACTCAGCGTCACGGTGACGGTGTCGGAGTACGACGTTGTACCGCTCGTGCCGACGAATGCGTTTTGGCCACCGGGGACTTGACCGAATATACTGATCGTGTTTGCGGTGCCGGAGCCCTTGCCGGTATCGGTTACGGCTACCGGTGTACCGCAGTTGCTCGTGCCGTACGACGTCGTGAATGTGCTGTTGCTGTACAGTTCGTAGGCAAGGTAATGCGGCGTTGGCGACGCGCTGTCTGACATCGCCCGATCGTTTGTCGGTCCGCCGATGCCGGTGGCTCTGTTGCAGTTGTTGCCGATTCCGACGCTCCAACTAATAGAGTCACCCTGCGTGCAGTAAGTAGAGAGCACAAGCGCCGTCGTGTTTCTTAGTGGATTACCGGTCGGGTATGTGAACGGATCGTAGTTGGTGCCGATCGCATACGAACTGGCACTTTGGTTATTGTACGTTGCTGAAATACTTTGGCAAGCGCCCGTAACGGTGGTGTTGATAGTATAGCTGGGGTTTTGTGAGCCGGCAGTGGCAGGTCCCGCGCAGCAAAGTGCTACGAAAAATGACGACGTTATTGCTACAGAAAAAAAGCGGGGATACTTCGTCATCGGGACCTGCACTCCAAGCTCGGTCAATGTGGTGCTTAGTAGTTGAGTGTGACGCCGACCGTGTCGGTGTACGTTGACGTATTGCTCGAAGAAACGTATGCGTCTTGACCGCCGGGTATCGAGGCGTACACCGAGATCGTGTTAGCCGTGCCCGAACCGCCACCGGTTTGTCCAAATGCTGCTGATGATCCGCAGGCGCTCGTCGTCGCCCATTGGCTTCCGGTGAAACCCGTGCTCGGGTAGAGCTCGTAGCTCAGAAAGTGCGCTGTAGGTGACGCGCCGTCGCTAAGTGCGCGGTCGTTGCTAACGCTCCCGCTGTTGCAGTGGAGGCCTGCGTCGAGCACCCAGCTGATGGCGTCGCCTCGCGTGCAATTGGTCGAGAAGGATGCGTGACTGGTGGATTCATTGTCCGGCGTGCCGCTCGGATAAGTGAACGGATCGTAGGCACTTGCTAGAGTGATCGCAGAGGTCGTCAGCGTCGTGCACGTCGATTGTGTCGTCGCCGTGACGGAAAACGAGCTTGTTCTCGTGGATGCAAATGCGGGCGCCGTAAGGGCCGTGGACGCTAGAGCGATCGCGGCCGCCAGGGTTCCGAAACGTTTGATCATTCGTGAGGTACTCCCAAAGTCGGATGTTGTGTGGCGTGGGGCAGACACGCAATCGGCCTGGGCTATAAAACTGCCGCGGCTCATGAATAGCAAACCAAAGTCACCGCGACGCCGCAATATTGCATCGCTGCGTTCACAACCAAATTGACTGAACGCCAATTACCGTTTACGGATTAACGCGCATTTCAAAAGCGGTTCTTTACGGCTCTCGAACGTAGATTAACCGAAATGGCGCGAAAGCATACGGCCGCGGCGTTACCGCGTGTCCTGAAGTACTTCGATCTCTCGGTGCTCGCGTCGGCGTCAATGGGGCCGGCGTACAGTCTTGCGTCCACGATGGGTCCTATGGTCGCCGTTGCCGGAACGTTTGCGCCGCTTTCGCTACTTTCCGTAAGTGCGATCATGCTTTGCGTTGCGATTGCATTTGCCGGCATGACTCGCATCGCACCGAACGCGGGCTCTTCATACACATGGATCCGCATGGCGTTCGGTAATCGCACCGGCGCATATGGCGCGTGGTTGCTGCTGCTCTCAAACTTTTTCGCGACAATGGCGACGGCCGTGCCGGCCGGTATCTACACGCTGGACCTCATCGCACCGATGCATGCACAAGATCCAGTCTGGGATGCAGCCGTTGGTGCATTATGGATCGTCGCGAGCACCGTGCTGCTCTACGTCGGCGTGCGTCCGACGGCGCTTGTCACACTCCTCGCGCTCGCTTTCGAGCTCGCCGTCCTGACAATTAGCGCGATCGCTGCGGCAATATCGCCGCATCACGCAACCCCATCGCAACCATCGCTGCACGACGCACACGCACTGACCTTTTCCTTCGCCGGATTCATCACCGCAATGACCCTCGGCGTTTGGATGAGCGACGGATGGGAAGTCTCCGCCGCGGCATCCGAAGAGGTCAACGACAATCCCGACGCCGCAGGCCGCGGCGGAATCACAGGACTGCTCGTCACTACCGCAATCCTCGTCGCGGCAATGTTCGCATATCTGCACCTCGGACCGGCGTCCGGCTTCGCGGCAAACCAAGCCGACGCGATGCGCTACGTCGCGGATCTCCTCGGCGCCGGTTGGTGGCGTCCGCTCATCGTGAGCGCGGTGCTGATCTCCACCAGCTCCACCCTCTGGACCACCATCCTCTACCTCTCGCGCTCCGTCTACGCCATGGGCCGCGACGGCGTTCTGCCACCGCGCCTCGGCCGCCTCGACGCGCGCAGTGAGCCGCTGTGGGCCTTGGCGACCGTCGGCGTGCTCGTCACCTCCTGCGAACTGGTAACCGGGTTCTCCCACAGTGCTGCCGATGCGCTCAACGCCGTCCTCAACGCATCTTCAGTCTTCCTTGGTATGCTGTTCGCGCTCAGTGCGGCAGCGACCATTCGCCTGGGGGTTGGAACCCTTGTGCCCCTATTGGGCGTTTTAGGCCTATGCGCTATGCTAGCGGCTACTCTGGCTCTAGAGCCACGCAGTCTGCAACTCCTCACGCTGGGCGGGGTAGGCTGTGGAGTGCCGTTTGCGCTCTGGCGCGCGAGTGTCGGAAAGGTTGCAGGCTCGATCCCCGGGCATTGCGAACCAACGGCCCCAGCGCCCGGACCGGGCGCTTCGTCACACAATGACGCGCCGGTTGTTTAACCGGATGACTTTAACTGCTTGAGGGTCCACTACTTGAACGAAAAAGAGATCGTCCTCACCAAAGAAGGCCTAGAGAAAATTGAGCAAGAGCTCGACGATCTCAAGACCATTCACCGCAAGGAAGTCAATGATCGCATTCGCCAGGCCAAAGAGTTCGGAGACCTGAGCGAAAACGCGGAGTACGAAGACGCCAAGCAGGAACAAGCGTTTATTGAAGGCCGCATCCTGAAGCTGGAGTCGATGATCCGCAACGCGCGCGTCATTGACGAATCCGATTACGTCTCCGACGAAGTGCACCTCGGGTCGATCGTCAAGGTCAAAGATCTCAAAACGAGTACGGCGCACGAGTTTTCGATTGTTGGCTCGGCGGAAGCCGACCCGGTCAACGCTCGCGTAAGCAACGAATCGCCGCTCGGCCGCGCACTGATCGGCCACAAGAAAGGCGAGACCGTCGACGTCACCACGCCGCGCGGCAACGTTAAATATAAGATCGAGTCGATCAAGAGCGGATCAGCCGCTCCCAAGCGGGCCGCCAAGAAGGCGTCCTAACATCGACGACCTTGGGTCATACGAACGCGAACTTATAGCGGCCAGACGAGAAAATCTGGCCGCGCTGCGTTCTCGCGGTGCAGATCCGTTTAAGCAGACCTCATATCCGGTCGACACGCACGTCGCCGAACTGCTCGAGAAGTACGCGTTCCTCGATACCGGCGCACGCGCCGAATCGGAAGACTGGTCGATTGCCGGCCGCCTCATGTCCAAACGCGACATGGGCAAGACTATCTTCGCGGATATGGCCGACCGTACGGGCCGCATGCAGCTCTACGTGCGCAAAGACGAAGTGGGCGAGGACCGCTTCGCCGATTGGAAAGACGCCGACATCGGGGATCTTGCCGGCGTGCACGGTTTCATGTTCCGCTCGCACAAAGGCGAACTCTCGCTGCACGTCAAGTCATTTGCCATTCTGGGCAAATCGCTCTATCCGTTACCGGACAAATGGCATGGCCTGACCGACGTCGAGAAGCGCTACCGCCAGCGCTACGTCGACCTCATCATGAACCAAGACGTGCGTGACTCGTTCGTCATGCGAAGCCGCATTATCGCCGAGACACGCCGGTTTATCGATGACCACGGATTTTTTGAAGTCGAGACCCCGACACTGCTGCATGTCGCGGGCGGCGCGGCGGCGCGACCGTTCATCACGCACGTAAACGCGCTCGATCAGCAAATGCAGCTGCGTATTGCGACGGAGCTCAATCTGAAACGCTTGATCGTCGGGGGCCTCGAACGCGTGTACGAGATCGGACGCATTTTTCGAAACGAAGGCATCGACACGACGCACAACCCCGAGTTCACGATGCTTGAACTGTACTGCGCGTACTGGGACGTGAACGACATGCGCGATTTCAATGCCGGCCTCATCGCGCATCTTGCCTGCGTTGTCAGCGGCGGCAAAGACGAGTTGCAGTGCGGCGAGCGCACGATTTCATTCAAGACACCATTTGCGCAAATCGAGTATCTCGACGGCCTCAAGCAATACGGCGGCTACACGCGCGAGCAGCTTTTGAGTCCGGAAGGCGCTGCCGCGATTTTGCAAGAGCTCGGGCTGCCGAAGTCTCCCACGCATGCGCATGCACTCGACAAGATCTTTGAACGCGTACTCGAGCCGCATCTCATTCAGCCGACGTTCGTGATGGGTTACCCCGTCGTGATTTCACCGCTGGCGAAACGGCGCGCGAACGATCCGGAGATCACCGACCGCTACGAGCTCTTCGTGAACACGATGGAGATCAGCAACGCGTTCACCGAGCTCAACGATCCGGACGATCAACGCGCCCGCTTCGAAGCGCAGATCGCCGAGCGCGCGAAGGGTGATGAGGAAATCCCCGAGCCGGATTGGGACTTCGTGCGCGCGCTCGAATACGGTATGCCGCCAACGGCAGGCATCGGTATCGGCATGGATCGACTCATCATGCTGCTCACCAACAACGCGAGCATCCGCGACGTCATTTTATTTCCGCTGCAACGGCAGCACGGCTAAATAATGATCGCGCGCATATGGCGCGGCCGCGAACGCGCGATACCTGATTACGATCGTGTTCCCGGGAACCAAGGCGCATGGGGTTTTACGGCGTGACGCCGGCAGCGACGTGACCTCTTTGACGGCTGAGCGCCGCAGCACCGGCGCACAAGGAGGCGCTCATGAAAGAGTCGCATGCGGCTACCATGCGCAGAGGAATATCCCGGGCGTTTTTCCTTTTGCTCTTTGCGGTTATGCCGCTGCCTGCGCACGCCGATGCGGTGAGCGTCGGCCTCACGGCGGCAGTCACCACCGGAACGACCAATAGATCGCAGTCCACCGCCGCCATTCCGGTCATCCCGGTGCCGCTGCTCAGTGTTCGCGTTCCCCTCAACCGGTTTGAAGTTTTTGCTGAAGGCGTGCCGCCCATCGGACCGGTGCCTTACGGCACGCAGCGGCCGCCGTTCGTGTTTTTTCCGCGTAACGCAACGTTTTCGCAAAGCACAAAACTGAGCTATGGATACGCAGCGCTACGGTACCGCGTGAACGACGTGCTGAGCGTCGGTATCGGGCAAACGCTCTACAATCAGCAAACGACGCAGACGCTCAAAACCGTTTCACACGGAATGTTGTTGTGGAACGGCCACGCCGTGCCCGTAACGTTCGCGAACGAGCGCAGCCAAATCGATGCTTCGCGCGTGCCCGGGATGCGGTACGAAACGCAAGTAAGTCTTCCGCTCGGTCAGGTGCATTTGACCGCTTCCCTCGCGCTCACACCTTCGATGCATGCCGTAATCCACGAATGCCTCTGCTTGCGCAGCACGCAAACGTCGGCGATTTTTAATCGCTCGTACAGCTTCTCGCAAGACGCCCAAGAAGCCGAAACGGCAAGCGAAGTTGACGCATCCGTAGGGTTCACGCATCGCATTGGAAAGTTCAAACTCACCTGGGGTTTGCGTTACCTGAACTACATCGCGCGGTACGATTCCACACGTGCCCTGGCCGACCGCAACACGCTGGTGCTGCCGTTCATCGGCGTCGAGCGTGCCCTGGGGCGGGGCAACGCAACTCACCAAAAGTAGCCGGGGTTATGGGCTCCATAACTTACCTTTTGTAAGCAAGGAGTCCCATCCGCGATGGATTTGACCAAAACCTATCCCCGTAGCGTTCACGAGAAGCTGTTCGGTGTTGTCCAACTGGCGCGCACGACCGATAAGGCGAAGGCCGCAGCGAACGGCACGCTGGGCGAATACGACTACAACTGCCCGATGGACCAGGCCGTGTTCGGCTTTCTGGGCATCGACCATGAAGAGTATTTGAACGTCGTCAAGAACGCGAAGAGCGATGCCGAGAT
>CAZERJ010000083.1:0-13356 GCA_964514445.1 uncultured bacterium
AGCATCGTATGCATCATTGGTTTACCTATCCTAATATCAGCCCCATCGCGTTTCACCTTGGACCGGTAAGCGTCCACTGGTACGGCATTTCGTACCTCATCGGCTTCATTGCCGTGTACTTGTGGATGAGCCGCCCCGAGGGACGCCGCCGCCTTGGCCTGACCAAAGAAGAGATTCAAGACTTTCTGGTATACGCTTTAGTCGGCGTGCTGGTTGGCGGCCGGACGTTTTTCGTCGTCAACGACATCATCAGTAAACACGATGCCTCGACGTATCTTTCCAATCCGCTGAACTTCATCGCGGTGTGGAACGGCGGCATGGCGTTTCACGGTGGTTTGGTCGGTGTTATCGTCGCCATCATCTTATATCTGCGCAAACATCCTGGTCTGACGCTCGGCGTGCTGGGCGATGAAGTGGTTGTGATGCTGCCCGTCGGCATCGCGCTCACGCGCTTCGTAAACTTCGTCAACGACGAGCTGTGGGGCGATCCGTGTTACACTGACCGTCCGTGGTGCATCGTACCGGGCTACAACGCCGACATTCCCGCGGGTATGCGCGGGCTGCCGCTGCATCCGGCGCAGCTGTACGAAATGGTGATGGACGCGCTGACGCTGCCGATCTTGATCCTGCTTTACAAGCGCCGGCCGCCGGACGGCGTTGTCGGCTGGTCGTGGATTCTGATCTACGGCTGCACCCGCACGATTGCGGAGATTTGGCGCCATGCCGATTTCACGTTTCACGGCCTCACCGGCGGTCAGCTTTACGCGCTGCCGATGATTCCAATCGGTGCGATCATGGTATACGTGTCGTGGCGCAAGGGAAAACGTACGGAAGAACGCGTTGAGCACGATAGCGCAGCGATACCACAGTCTTCGGCATGAGGTTCCGCCGCACGTCACGATCGTTGCGGTTAGCAAATTTCATCCTGCGGATGCAGTGAACGAAGCCATCGCCGCCGGCGTCACGGAATTCGGCGAGAATTACGTGCAGGAAGCGCGCGCGAAGTTCGCGCGTGTCGCGCTCGCTCGCGAAATTCGCAAGCATTTCATCGGCCACGTGCAGACGAACAAGGCCAAGGCGATCGTGCGCGCATTCGACGTCGTCCAGAGTGTCGACCGGCCCGATGCGGCGCAGGCACTCTCGCGCGCAGCCGAAGCGCTCGGCAAAACGTTGCCGGTACTCTTGCAAGTGAACATCTCGCCCACAGAACGTTTCGGGTGTCCGCCCGCGCAAGCGCAACAGCTCGCCGAGCTTATCCGGTCTCTGCCGGCACTTGCGCTGGAGGGCGTCATGGCGATTGGTCCGATCACCGGCGACCGCGTCGGGATCGCGCGAGCATTCGCATTGGCCGCTTCGGTACGCAGCGAGGTTGGCGGATCGACGCTGAGCATCGGTATGACGGACGACTGGCCACTCGCCGTTGAAGCGGGCTCGACGATGATTCGCGCCGGCACCGCAATCTTCGGACCAAGACCTGCGCGCGGAACGTCGAAGGAGACGGTAATCACCCCGTCCTGAACGACGGGAGGCGCGCCACGCGCGCCCGCCTCACGAGGATTGCCGTATGAATAGTATGTTCAGCAAGATCGGTTCGTTCTTCTCGATGAGTGAGGAAGAAGACGATCTCTATGAGGATGAGCCCGCGGGCGCACGCACAGTGGTTCCACTGAGCCAGGCGTCTCGTCGCGGCGGCACGGAAGTGAGCGTCTATGCACCGCGCGCATTCAGCGACGTAACCGAGATCGCCGATGCGCTGCGCAACCGTCAAGTCGTCATCGTCAATTTGCAAAACGCCGATCGGGCGCTGCTACAACGCGTCGTCGATTTCACATCCGGCGTCGCGTACACGATCGACGGCAAAATTCAAAAACTTGCGGAAGCGATTTATCTGGTGGTACCGTCGGGCATCGTCGTCAACGCGCAAGGCTTGCGCGATTCGATGATCGGCGACGGCTCGCTGGATTTTCTTTCGCACAGGGGGTAGCGTGTGAAAATAACGCCCATCGACATTCAGCACAAGAGCTTCAAAAAAGCACTTCAAGGGTACGACCGGGCAGAGGTCGACCAGTTCCTCGACGAGGTCATAGAAACGCTCGAGGACGAAGCGCAACGGGCGGCGGCACTTCAAGCGGAGATCAACGATCTTAAAGAACGCATCAGTCACTTCAAAGCGATGGAAGAGTCGTTGCAAAACACGTTGCTGCTCGCGCAGCGCACGGCCGATGAGGTGAAGGCATCCGCGCATAAAGAAGCGGACCTGATCAAAGAACAGGCGCGCATCGCCGCAGAACGCGAGATCGCCTCGTTCAATGACTCCACCGCCGAGGCGAGGCGCGAATGTCAACGCGCGCTGGAAGCTGCCGAGAAAGCCAAAAGCGAATTGCGCAGTTTGTTGATGACCCACATGGCGTTACTGGAACGAACACCTCCGGCGCAAGCCTCCGCGAGCAACGGAGCGGTTCAGCCCGAAGTTGACGCGTCCGAACCGGCTCAAGTGCAAGACGAACCGACGCATATAACGGTTTACTAGCGGTTTGAGCGTCACTATTGCCGTTTTGCCCGGTGATGGCATCGGGCCTGAAGTTACGCGTGCCGCAGTACGCGTTGCGCAAGCGGTTCGTCCCGATGTGCACTGGATCGAAGGTGTGTGTGGCGGCGAAGCGCTCAAACGCGGGCAGCCGGCATTGCCGGACGATACGCGCGGACTCTGCGAACGAAGTGCGGGCATTCTTTTCGGCGCTGTCGGACTTCCGCAGTATGAAGGCAAGCCGTTACCCGAACGGCCCGAATATGCACTGTTTTTATTGCGGCGCGACTTCGAACTGTTCGCGAACATTCGTCCTGTGCGCGTGTTCAGCGGTCTAGAAGAGGCTTCAAGCTTACATTCACATTTGGTTCGCGGTCTCGATCTGATCGTGGTGCGCGAACTCACTGGCGGCATCTATTTCGGAAAGCCGAAAGAGCAGCGCACCGGCCCGGACGGTGTGGAAGAGGCGGTCGACACGATGATCTACCGCGCGCCGGAGATCGAACGGATTGCGCGCGTTGCATTCGACCTTGCGCGCAAGAGGCGGCAGCGTCTGACTTCGATCGACAAGCAGAATATTCTCGAAACCTCGCGCCTGTGGCGGCGCGTCGTCGACTGCGTGGCAAGCGAGTACCCCGACGTCAAGCTCGACCATCTGCTCGTCGACAATGCGGCGATGCAGCTGGTGCGGCGGCCCGGCGACTTCGACGTGATCGTCACCGAGAATATGTTCGGCGATATTCTCAGCGACGAAGCGGCGATGCTGACGGGAAGCATCGGCAATCTTCCGAGCGCCAGTTTGGGCACGAAGATGCGTGATGGCATGCAGTTCGGTCTGTATGAACCGATAAGCGGGTCCGCGCCCGATATTGCGGGGCAAGGCATTGCCAATCCCACCGCGGCGATCTTGTCTGCAGCGATGCTGCTGCGGCATTCGTTAAACGACGGCGCAGCCGCCGAGCGGATTGAAAACGCAGTCGAAGTGACATTCGCTTCCGGCGCGCGCACGCGGGAGCTAGCGGGCGGCGGGTCGTTTTTGAATACCGGCGAATTCACCGCGCGCGTCGTTGCATCGCTGTAAGCCGGACGCAAAAAGTGACGCCGGTATATATGCATTTTGACAGTAGGAAACGCTACAAACGCTGATTGAATGATGGGCCCACTTCGCGCTCCGTTGCGCGTTGTTGCTGCATCATATCGATCTGGGAGGTTTGTACATGGGTTTTTCCACTAGAGGTAGGCAGCGCGTTGTATCGGCGCTTGCGTTAGTTGGACTTGCCGCGCTGAGCGCGTGCGGCGGCGGCGGAACCGGAACGTCGCAATTGCCGCAAGTATCAGCGCAAAGCCCGCACAGCGCAGCTACCGTTATTCATAAAACGACGGTCGTTTCAAAGGGCGCCATTCCGAGCGTGATGGCAAAACTGATTCGCCATGGCGCGTTTTACTCGCCGCGCAAAGGGCGGCCCGTTCCGCTGCTCAAGAATATGCGGCAGCCGATGACGGTCAACGCCGGCTACGATCTCTCGTACTACGGCGGTCCCGTGCAAAACGGCGCGAGCGAATACAACATTCTGGTCAACTGCAACGATGAATCGTGCTGGGGCGGGTTGATCTCGCAATTCCAAAACGATCTCTTCGGTAGCTCGATGCTGAACAACGACATCTTGCCGCAATACAACGCATCCGGTTCGTACGCTGTGGGTGGTGATTATCCGGCGTCATACAACACGTCATCCCAGTTGCAAGACGCGGATATCTTCAATATCTTGTACAGCGTCATCACTGCGAACAATCTGCCGACCGGATACGGTTCGGAGTTCCATGTGTTCCTGGGACAAGGCGTCGAGGAATGCAGCCAGTCTGCGGGCGGATGCTATTCGCCCAGCAATCCGAGCACATGGGCGTTCTGTGCGTATCATGGCAGCAACGACTGGAGCGACATCGGCCACGTGCTGTATTCGGTTGAGCCGTATCAAGACGTGCGAGGATGTCAAGTGAGCTATCTGCCATCGCCCAATGGCTCGCTGGTCGATTCGACGGCATCGACGCTTTCGCACGAGACGTTCGAAACCATCACCGACGCGGATGTAGGCATCAATAATCTCGCCTGGTACAACCAAACCAAAGGCGAGATCGGGGATCTTTGCGCACCGGGCGGCGGCGTTGCCACCGGCAACGTGACGCTCGGCGCGAATACGTACGAGATTCAAATGGAGTACAACAACAGCGTTCACGACTGCTCGTATTAATCACAGGATATTCTCGCGTACAAAAGAGGGCCGCACGATGTGCGGCCCTCTTTTATTGTGTCGTGCCGCTGTTAATCGCTTCGCCGTAAAAGTCGCGCACGTCGAGCTTGAGTTTTGCGTGGTTACCTCTATGATTTGAGCGCCAGATCTTCGCCCAGCGCGCAATCAGATCGTCCATCATCGCGGCTTCCGCGGGTTCATCCATCGAGAGCATGGCATCGCGGTTCGCGTAGAGCACGAGCGTCGTGCCTTTCACGTCCCAGCCGGTAATGATGTCTTTGTAACGGTTGCGCAAGTGGAGCGCGTCGACCGCGCGCATCTCGCGCGCTTGAACCGCCTGCGCGGGCGTCTGCTTTGCCGGAGGCGGGGACCCGCAACCGGCGACCAGCACGAACGCGATGCTGACGGCGATCGAGCGAAGAATCGTCATGTTGCGGTCAAAGTTCGTTCATACGCGCTCTCTATCATGCGCGCATGGATGGAATCGAATGGGCCGCGCAGGCCATGTCGGCCGCGCGCATACGCGTAGATACGGCAACGCAGAACATCGCCGGTGCATCCGCAGACGCGTTTCGCAAAATCCGCTTGCACGGCACGCTGCGCGCGAACGGCATCGCCATGACGCGCAGCATTGAAGGCTCGCAAGGCGCGCTGCGGCGCACGGGCCGCGATCTCGATTTGGCGATCGCCGGACCGGGTTCGTTCCTCGTGCGAACGCCCAGCGGCGCGCTGGAACGCACGCGAAGCGGCGCGTTCTATCGCGACCGGTCCGGGCATCTTGCGGACGCCCAGGGACGGGTTCTCGTCGGACCCGGCGGCGCCGTTACGATGACGGCCGGCGGTAAGGTCGACGCGGATCTCCTTTCTCGCACTTCGCTGCCGCGCGGATCGCACGTGCAAAGCGGTTTTCTCGAAAGCTCGAACGTCGACACCATCCGCGAGATGGTGGACCTCATCGCCGCGCAGCGCTCCTTTGAAACGGCGTCCAAAGTCCTCACCGCCATCGACGGCGCACGGGAAAAATCGGCTACGCAGATTGCGCTGGTGAAAGGATGAACCGCGCGTTGTACGCTGCGGCCACCGGCATGGCGGCGCAGCAGTTCAATTTGGAAACGATCGCATCGAATCTCTCCAACGCAGACGTCGCCGGCTTCAAAGGTGCCACGGCAACGTTTTCCGATATTGCGCTGGGCGATCGCACGCTCGGTGTGACGCCCACGGGCACAAAAACGAGCTTCATTCAAGGCAAACTCGCGCGGAGCAACGGTGAATTCGACATCGCCATCGACGGCAACGGATTCTTTTGCGTACGCGGCCCGCACGGTGAGCGCGGTTATACGCGCGGCGGCGAATTCACGCGCTCTCCTGATGGGACGCTGCGCAACGCGCAAGGCTGGCGGTTAGACGCCGAACACCTTCCGGCGAACGCAAACGGCGCTACGGTGGCGCCTGATGGTACGGTTAGCGCGCAAACGGCGCAAGGCATCAAACATTTCGGCCGCGTGCGGGTGTACGACTTCGCCGCGCCCGAGCAACTTCAAGCATCGGGCGGTTCACTGTTTTTATCGACCAAAGCGTCCGGCGAGGCGCGCGCCGTGAAAACGGGCGTGCTGAATGCGCCGTCGATTCGCTTCGGCATGCTCGAACAGTCGAACGTCACGATCGTTGAGGCGATGATGCAGATTATGGCCGCACAGCGATCGTACGAAGCAAACGCTAAGGGCGTACAAGCCGCCGACGAGATGCTGCGCATCGCGAACAATCTGAGCCGTGGATAGTCTCGCACAGGCGCTCGCGCAAGTTGAAGCGCTCATGCTGCGTCCGATGCTTGAACCGTTCGAGCGCGCTTTCGGCGACTACGGTTCGCTGATCGAACAACCGTTTCTACAAGCACTCACAAAAGCGTTGGAGCGCACATCATGACGGAAGAAGAACGTGAAGCGGCGATCCGCGGGCTGTTTCCGGTCGTGCGGCGCATCGCTGCACGCATTCGACGCATGATCCCCACGGCGGATCGCGATGATTTGGTGAGCGACGGCTGCGTCGGCGCGATCAAAGCCGTGGATTCGTACGATGCGCAGCGCGGCATTCCGCTGGAACGTTACGCCGCGCGTGTAATCCTGGGCGCAATGCTGAACGGACTGCGTAACATGGACAAGATCCCCGAGCGCATCCGCCGCGAACTGCGCACTGCCGAGCGCGAGCGTTTCGAGCTTGCCGTGTGCACCGGACGCATGCCGACGCAGCGCGAAATGGAGGTGCGGCGGCCGGCGCTGCGCCGCGCCGTGACACTTTGCGCGCGATTCACGCCCCTTTCTTCAGACAACCCGCTGCCGCAAGGAACGCGGTACCATGTCGACTGGAGCGGCGATCCGGCGCGACTCATCGCGGAACGCGCCGGTTCGCAAGCAATGTCTACAGCTCTCGCGTCGCTACCGCCGCGGCATCGCACGGTGTTGACGTTGCACTATGTCCACGGACATTCGTTGCGATCCATCGCAAGCGCGATGGAGATATCGCCACAGCGAACCTCGCAATTGCACCTCTCCGGAATCCGACGGTTAAGAGCGGCCCTGCATGTCGAGAATTGATCCGCTCAGCGGCAGCGCGCCGATCGCTACGCGCAGCGGCGAAGAGGAGTATGACGTCGACCGTTTGCCGCGCGAGCATCCCGCGTGGGTGCGCGACACGCTTTCCCTTTCACAGCGTGCGCGAGCCTTGTTTGCGCACTTGCGTCCAATTGCGATTCGCGTGCTGACGTTTTGGGATCACGCCGTGCGCTCCATGCGCATCGGGACTTCGAAGATCAGCGTGGACGCGAGTGGAAGTTATAGAGTCGAATGACCGGCGAGAACTATCGACATGCGGGCACGGTTAATCCGCACGCTGTTGTGTGTTATGACCTCGCGTAAATCGATCTGCCAACCGCGCTTGGAGAAAAACGATTCGGCGAAAAAACTAGCCTCGGCGTACAGGCGTTGTAGACCGATCTCGCGCGCACGTTTCAACAAGACGTCATAAAGTTGGCTTGCAATACCCGTTCCGGCGGCTTCCGGGATACAGTACAACATATCGAGATGGCCATTCGGCTCCATTTCTATCCAGCCAACGATACGATCGCCCTCGCAAGCGACAAACGTTTCGCGAGCCTCCATGCGAGAAGCCCATTCGTCGATGTTGTGATCCGTGCCGGCCCAGGCATCGACTTGGGCCTTTGAATATCTCGCACGCGCAATTCCGCGGACGGAGCGTCTGAACACCTCGAGGACTGCACCGGCATCGTCCTTCCGGTAGCGCCTGATCACGGCCATCACGCGCTGCCGGCTTAGGCGCGTTTCACTAAGCCGTCGAGCAGTTCGTGAACGCGAGGCGCCGCTGCGGTTGCAGCATCGGTTACTTCCGAATGCGATGTATCCTCGGCCGCAACTACGTTTGTGATGAGGCTTAGGCCGAAGACTTCGAGATTCCGTGCGCGCGCTGCGATCGTTTCCAGTACGGTTGACATGCCGACGGCATCGGCGCCGATGAGTTGCAGATAACGCGCTTCCGCCGGTGTCTCGTATGCTGGGCCAAGGAGTCCGGCGTAGACGCCTTCTTGCAACTCCTCGTCGATGTCGGCCGCAATTTTGCGCAGACGTTGACTGTAGGCGTTCGTCATGTTGACGAACGGATTGCTCAGCCCGCTGCCGACGATCGGGCTTGTACCGGTTAGGTTCAAATGATCGGTAATCACCATCAAATCGCCGGAACGAAACGATGGATTCAGCGCACCGGCCGCGTTTGTCAGGAACACCGCTTTCGCTCCGCAATCCGCTGCGATTGTGATGTTGCGCGTGATGTCGCGCGCATTGAAGCCCTGGTATCCGTGAACGCGCCCGGCGAAGATCAGCACGCGTTTGTCGTGCCACCGGCCCACCAGCGCATGACCCGCGTGACCATCGAGCTGGGCGACGGGCATCTCGATATCCGCGTATTCAATGCGGTCGAACACCACGCCGGCGATGTGGAGCTGCGAGAGGCCGCTACCGAGCACGATTGCGAGATCGATCTGGCCGATGCGATCCATCACACCGTATCCGCAAGCATGGTGAGCGGCTTGCTGGTCATCGCTGCCGGTATCGGCAAGCCCATCAATTCCAACAACGTCGGCGCGACATCTCCCAGGCGGCCGCCATCGCGTAAATGCAGATGCAAATCGTTCGCGATGAGCAGCAAGGGCACTGGATTCGTTGTATGCGCGGTGAGGGGGTTGCCGTCTTTATCAATCTTCTCTTCGGCATTGCCGTGATCTGCGGTAATGGCCAGCAGGCCACCCGTTTTGAGCACCGCATCGCTTAGGCGTTGCAAACACTCGTCCAGAATCTGTACGCTCTCAATCGTCGCATTCCACACGCCGGTGTGGCCGACCATATCCGCGTTTGCGTAATTCATGACGATGACGTCGAATGTTCCGGCTTCGACCTGTTGCACCGCGAAGTCGGTGATTTCTTTCGCGCGCATCGCGGGCGCCAAATCGTAGGTCGGCACGGTGCGGTCTGAGGGAATCAGTTTGCGTGACTCACCCGGCAATTCGTCCTCGCGGCCGCCGGTGAAAAAGTAGGTGACGTGCGCGTATTTCTCGGTTTCCGCCAAGCGGAGCTGTCTAAGTCCGTTCGCCGAAACGACATCGCCGAACGTGTCGTACTGCGGACGAGGTCCAAACAGCACCGGGTTCGGGAACGTTTCATCGTACTTCGTCATCGTTGCGAAGATGAAGTCGTTGAAGTGAACGACCGGAAATTCTGAAAACGACGGATTCGAAAACGCGAGCGTCATCTGCCGCGCGCGATCCGGGCGGAAGTTGAAAAAGATCACCGCATCGCCATCGTGCACCGGGCGCGGCGAGCCGACGATGGTCGGTTGCACGAATTCGTCGTTTTCATCGCGTGCATACGCCTGTGCGAGGGCATCAGCAGCATCGGTTGCGTGAAACCTTGCTTGACCGCGCGCCATCGCGTCATACGCGGCTTGCGTGCGCTCCCACCGCTTGTCTCTGTCCATCGCGTAAAAGCGGCCGATCACCGTGCGTATCGCGTCCGCAGCGTTAAGAGAATTCAAATGTTGCTGTAAGTGCTCGATATACTTCGCGGCCGAGCGCGGCGGCGTATCACGTCCATCCAAGAACGCGTGTACGGCAAACGGTGCGCCGCCGGCGTGCGCAGCGTCGATGAGATGCAGCAAATGTTCGATCGAACTGTGCACCTTGCCGTCGGAAAGTAATCCCATGAGGTGCAACGTTCCACCGGTGCGCCGCACGTGCTCGATGCATGCGTGCAACGTTTCATTCTTAGCGAAATCGCCCGAGGCGATATCGGCGTCGATGATCGTCACGCCTTGCGGCACGACGCGTCCACTGCCCAAATTCAAATGACCGACTTCGCTGTTGCCCATGATGCCTTTGGGCAGTCCCACGTCCTCGCCGCTGGCTTGCAACATCGTCCACGGATATCGCGAAAAAAATGCGTTCCAATGCGGCAGATGCGCGGCCGCAATGGCGTTGCCGTGCGTCGCATTGCTGCAGCCCCAGCCGTCGAGAATGCACAGAACGACGGGTTTGTACTTCATGTGCCTGCCGCTGCTGCGAGCGCTGCGAAAGCTTCAGGATCGAGTGATGCTCCGCCGACCAAGCCTCCATCGATCTCCGGCTGCCGGGCGTATTGCGCGACGTTCTCCGGTTTCACGCTTCCGCCGTACAAAATCGGAACGTTTTGAAGGCCGTCGACCGACTCGCGGATCGCACGCATAATGCTGTTCGCATCGTCTGCGTCGCAGTTTTTTCCCGTCCCAATCGCCCAAATCGGTTCATAGGCAAGCACAACACGCGCAACGGATGCCGGATGTAGACCCTCAAGAGCCGCGCGTGTTTGTTCCGTGACGTGCCAAATATGATCGCCGCGCTCGCGGATCTCGAGCGATTCACCTACGGCTACAATCGGCGTGAGGCCCATTTCCAGCGCCGCTGCGGTTTTCAGGCGCACCATATCGTCCGTCTCGCCGAAATATAACCGCCGTTCCGAATGCCCGATGATAACGTAGGCGACCCCCCACTCCAGTAGCATCGGCGCGGCGATTTCGCCGGTAAATGCGCCCGACGATTCCCAGTGCATGTTTTGCGCGCCTAAACGCACGCGCCGCTGTGAAGCGAGCGCTTCAGACGCGGTTTGCATTGCGGTGAACGGGGGACACAAAACCAAAGTCACCGACTGCGGCACACTTTGCGCAGCTTGCACAAATGTATCGATGTAATCTCGCGTTTGCGCGGCGGTCTTGTGCATTTTCCAATTGCCCGCGCACACTCGCGGACGGCTCAACCCGCGTCCTCCAAGGCCTTGATGCCGGGCAGCTCTTTGCCTTCCAGAAATTCGAGCGTCGCGCCGCCGCCGGTGCTCACATGCGTCACTTTGTCGGCAAAGCCCAGCTCTTCGGCTGCGGCAGCAGCATCGCCGCCGCCGACAACGGTGACGGCGCCGGATTGCGTTGCTTCAGCCATTGCGTAGCCGACTTTTTTCGTGCCTTCGCGATACGGCGCTTTTTCGTACACGCCCATCGGTCCGTTGAACACGACGGTTCGCGCCGCTTTAATTGCCGCAGCGTACTGTTCGGCCGTCTTGGGGCCGATGTCGAGAATCATCGCCGCACCGACGTGTTCGAGATCGACGACGCGCGCGCTGGCATCGTCGTTGAAATCGTCCGCAACAACGGCGTCCACGGGCAGCAGCATCGAGACACCGCGCTGAGAGGCCACCTCCATGATGCGTTTTGCGGGCTCCAAATCGGAATCGCGCAGCGATCGGCCGACGTCAACGCCTTGCGCGGCGAGAAACGTATTTGCCATGCCGCCGCCGATGCAGAACGTGCGCACTTTTTCCATCAGCTTCGTGAACACGCCGACTTTATCTTTGACTTTTGCGCCGCCGATAACGCACACGTACGGCTGCACGGGGGCGTTGACGAGCTTAGTGAGCGCGTCGATTTCCGCTTGCATCAGAAAACCCGCGTATGACGGCAACAAATGTGCTACGCCTTCGGTTGATGCGTGCGCGCGGTGGGCCGTACCGAAAGCGTCGTTCACGTAAATATCCGCCAGTGACGCCAGCTGCTTGGCAAACTCAGGATCGTTCGCTTCTTCGCCGGGCTCGAAGCGCACGTTTTCGAGCATGACGACCTGTCCATCGCGCATTTCGTCGACCGCCCCGTGCGCAGACGGACCGACGACATCGCGTGCAAAGGTCACACCCATCGCCAGGCGCCCAGAAAGCGAGTCCGCTACGGGCTTGAGCGTCAACTCGGCATTATATTTACCATCCGGCCGTCCCAAGTGCGAAACGATGATCGTCTTGGCGTTGTTCTCGGCCAAGTACCGGATCGTCGGCAAAGCGGCGTCGATGCGCTTGTAGTCGAGCACATTGCCGCCTTGCATAGGCACATTGAGGTCTTCGCGCACCAGCACGCGTTTGCCGGTGACGTTCGCAGCTCGTAACGAACGCATCGTTAAACCGTCGCCGGGATTTTCTCCAGCACCATCGCGGTGAGGTCGGCCAGGCGGCACGAGTAGCCCCACTCGTTGTCGTACCACGCGCAGATCTGAACCAGATCGCCGTTCGCTTGCGTGAGCTTCGCGTCGATGATGGAACTGTACGGCGAACGCTTGAAATCGCTCGATACGAGTTCTTCTTCGGTATACTGCACGTATTCTTTGAGGTTGCCTTCGGCCTCGGCACGCAGAATTCGATTGAGCTCGTCCTTCGTCGTTTCTTTTTTCACTTGCGCTACGAGATACACCATCGACACAGTAGGCGTCGGAATGCGCAGCGCAAAGCCGTCGAACGTTCCTTTCACTTCCGGGATCGTCAAGTACAGCGCTTTTGCCGCACCCGAACTGGTGGGCACGATATTCGTGGCGGCATTACGGGCGCGGCGGATATCTTTATGCGGCGCGTCGAGAATGTTTTGATCGTTGGTGTACGAGTGAATCGTCGTCATGAAGCCTTTGACCCAACCGAGGTGATCGACCAAAGGCTTCACCGCCGTCGCCAGACAGTTCGTCGTACACGACGCGTTCGAGATGACATTGTGCGCGGCCGGATCGTACATGTCTTCGTTGACGCCCAGCACGACCGTAACATCCTCACCCTTTGCGGGCGCGGAAATGATCACTTTCTTCGCGCCGCCGCCATCGATGTGCGCGCGCGCTTTAGCGGCATCAGTAAAGAGCCCGGTGGATTCGATCACTACGTCGGCGCCGAGATCTTTCCAAGGCAGTTTGCCGGGGTCGCGCTCGGCCAGCACGCGGAACGACTGCTTCGAGGCGCCTAGTTCGGCGTTGATCGTGTCGCCGTTCACGCTGACGGTGCCTTCGAACGGCCCGTAGTTGGAATCGTATTTGAAGAGGTGTGCGCATTCGGCGGCGCTGGTCAAGTCGTTCACCGCGGCTATTTCAATGTTAGGATGCCGCTCCATGAGCGCCTTGGCGAAATTTCGTCCGATACGGCCGAAGCCGTTGATGCCGATACGCATGCTTACAAGCTCCTAGAATAGAGT
>CAZERJ010000084.1:0-13322 GCA_964514445.1 uncultured bacterium
TGATCGTCGCCGGATTCGAATTGACGAGGATGACGCGGTGGCCTTCTTCGCGCAGGGCGCGGCACGCTTGCACGCCCGCATAATCGAACTCTGCGGCCTGACCGATGACGATGGGTCCGGAGCCGATAACGAGGACGTTGCGTGGGGACATTCTGAGCGCTGCTCGTTCCTCGTTCAGCCGCCTATGTCATGCTTACGCCTCTGCGGCCAAAATCCGAGTTTTCTCGACCTGCCCAACGGGTTCGGTGGCACCGCACGGGGATTGTGCGCGCAGCCCCATTGCTTCGCGATACCAATCGACGGTTTTGCGCAATCCGTCCTTGAAATCGACGATCGGTTCGTAGCCGAGTGCTTCGCGCGCAGCGGTGATATCGGCAAGCGAATCTTTGACGTCGCCTACGCGATCCTTGTCGTAACGCGCATCGCCGTTGTAGTTCGTAAGCGGTTTGAGCAGATCGAATACTTCGTTGAGTGAGTATCGTTTGCCGGTTGCAATGTTGAACATGCGGCCTGCAATTTTCTCTGCGGGCGCTTGCGTCGCCAGAATGTTTGCAAGTACGACGTTGTCCACAAACGTGAAATCGCGGCTTTGTTCGCCCGTGCCGAAGATCGTCGGTTCTTGGCCTTTCAACATCGAAGTAATGAATTTCGAAAGCACGCCGGAATATTGGCTGCTTCCATCCTGACGCGGGCCGAAAACGTTGAAATAGCGCAGCGCTATTGTCTCCATCCCGTACACACTGTGGAACGATGCGGCGTATAATTCGCCCGTCAATTTTTGCACGGCATATGGCGAAATCGGATGCGGTTTCATATCCTCGCGTTTCGGCAACGTCGGCGTATTGCCGTACGCGGACGAGGATGCGGCGTAGACGAACCGCTTGATCTTTTTCTCACGCGCCGCAAGCAGCATGTTCATCGTGCCGTCGATGTTTGCACGATGCGACGTAAGTGGATCGGCAACCGATTTCGGCACTGATGGAATGGCTGCTTGATGCAACACATAATCGACACCGTCACACGCTTCCATCAGTGCATCGAGATCCAGCAGATCGATTTCGCGGAAGTCGATGCGATCGAGGACCGGTGCGATGTTCTCTCGTTTGCCGGTTGCAAAATTGTCCAGTGCGCGCACGTCGTGGCCACGCTCGAGCAGCGCGCGGACGATTGCGGAGCCGATGAACCCGGCAGCGCCGGTTACCAGATACGTTGCCATACGACTACTGGGGATTGTACGAACGGCGCCCACCCCGGACCAAGAGCCGGGTGGTCCCAGCCCCGGGCCCGGTGGTCTCGCCACCCTGTCACCCTGAGCCCGTCAACGGCCGCCGCACTTCACATGCGGCGGGTCGGCGCGCCAGCCACTGGCCCGTCGCGCGGGCGGGCGTGCGCTGCCACCCCTCGCAGCACGCTACGGCGACAGCCTCTGCAACGTCCAGCCGCCCGCTGCGCGGAGAAATTCGAGGCGGTCGTGCATGCGGCTTGGGCGGCCTTGCCAGAATTCGAAGCGCTCCGGGCGGATGAGGTACCCGCCCCACGAGTGTGGGCGCGGCACGTCTTCGCCCTCGAAGCGTTCGGCGTAGTCACGCATTCGCTGGTCCAAGATCTCCCGACTTTCCACCGGCTCGCTCTGCTCCGACGCCCACGCTCCGAGCTGATGCCCGCGCGGGCGTGAGGCGAAGTACGCGTCCGACTCGTCCTCGGGCAGCATCTCGGCCGCACCTTCGACGCGAACCTGCCGCTCGAGCTGCGGCCAGTAAAAGAGCACGGCGATGCGCTGGTTGCCGCGCAGATCGGTGCCTTTGCGGCTATCGTATGAGGTGAAGAACACCAGGCCGCGCGCATCGAGCAGCCGCAGCAGCACCATGCGGCTCGAGGGTTGCCCCTGCGGTGACACGGTGGAAACGGACATCGCGTTCGGTTCCGAAACGCCCGCATCACGCGCGTCTTGCAGCCAAACGCGCAGCAGTTCGATCGGATCGCGCAGCACGGAACCCTCGTGAAGTTCGGCGCGCTCGTAAGAGCGCCGCATGTGCGCTAAATCGATCTCGTCCATATGCCGCAGAAGAATGCGCCAAGCATGAGCGCCGCTCCGGCTAACGCCAGCGGAAAGCCGAGATCGACGGGGCGCGTTTCAAACGTCGCCGTGCGCCCGAGCGCCGAGAGTTCGTCGCGCAGCTCTGCGGCATTGCCGGCGCGGCTGTAACTGCCGCCGGTGATGCGAGCATATTCACGAAGCGCGGCTTCATCGATACCGGCCTGAACGAGCGTTCCCGGCACGAAAGCGCCGCTGTTCGTGCCGATGCCGATCGTGTACAACTTGATCTTTGCAGCCGCCAAAATTTGGGCGGCCGCGACGGGGTCTCTGCCGGCATTATTTTCGCCATCGGTGATCAGCACGATGTCGCGATGTCCGCGTTTGGGCAGCGAGCGCTGCGCGAGCAAGAGCGCATCGCCGATGGCGGTGGCACCGTTGGGCGAGGGAACGGCGGAAAGCGCTTCAATCACGCGATCGCGTTCGCGCGATGGCGGAAATACGAGCTGCGCGTTACCGGCAAATGAAACGATGCCGATTGCAACGCCGGGCGGCGCCGCGTCGATGAACGCGCGCATGGCGTTCAGCGCTGCAACGGATCGGCTCGGCGCGACATCTTGCGTGGCCATTGAACCCGACGTATCAACGCAGATGATCACACTGCCGCCGCTCACCGGAACGGTGGCTCGCGCGCGCGGCCCGCTCGCGGCGAGTGCAACGCATGTTACCGCAGCGATCCAACCGGCGAAAAGTGCGCGCGCCGGCCACTTGGGCGGCTGTGCGGCCGCGATCAAAAACGGCAGATTCGAGTAGCGTAACACGGCGCCAGCGCGGCGGCGCTGCAGCATGATGTACAGGACGGCGAAAAGTGCGATGGCG
This sequence comes from uncultured bacterium, assembly GCA_964514445.1. Taxonomy (GTDB): domain Bacteria; phylum Vulcanimicrobiota; class Vulcanimicrobiia; order Vulcanimicrobiales; family Vulcanimicrobiaceae; genus DASSRQ01. The sequence goes on from CAZERJ010000084.1 coordinate 2,915, forward strand.
ATGAGTGCGAGCGGCAAGATGCCTGGGTGTTTGAACGTCATGCGATGCCGAATGCGCGCAGCAGGGCGTGTCCATCGTCGTTTTCGGTGAAGATGGCGGTGCGCCAGCCGGCGTCTTCGAATACTGCGATGGCTCGCGCTTCGCGTTCGCGCGATGCGCGATAGTACCGCTCCCGTTCGCGTTTGCCGATGAAGAGCTGCTGCGTTGCTCCGCTTTGCGCATCTTGAATGCGGACGAAGCCCGAGAGTGGGAGATCATCTTGCCAGGGATCTCTTGCGATAAGAACCGTGGTGTCGAGGCGGTGGGCGAGTTCGTGAAGGGTGGAGCGCTGGGCCTCGATGCCTCGGCCGTGGTTCGATACCTCACAATGACACTCGAACCCACAAACGAATAGCAGTGCGGAGCCGCGAGGTAAGGCCAAAGCTTCGGGGAGTGATTGTAATTCGCGGGTGCGATCGCTGCGGAGGGCTGCTGAAAGCCACGTTGTGCGAATGTCTTCGGCTGCGGACGACAATGGGCGATGGCGGCCCATTTGCATTGATGCTGAATCGTCGATAACGACGCCGAGCGTCAACGCTACGTCTTCCAGCATCACGCGGGTTTGTAATTGCGCCGTGCGCGCCGTGGCGGCCCAGTCGATGTGGCGCACGTCGTCGCCCGGCATGTATTCGCGCAGCTCCACAAATTCGTAGCCGTCGCCGCGGTACTGTAACGGCGAACCTTCTGCCGAGCGGCGCGGGCGGCGGCGCCCCCGCAAAAGCGCGTCGCGCAGTGTCACGTCACGGAGCCGGAACGCGTGCGATCATATCGCTCACCAGCGTGTCCGCTCGAACTTTTTCAACCGCCAAACGATGCGTGAACGCAATACGGTGCGTAAGGACGTCCGGCGCGAGCGTCCGCACGTCATCGGGTAACACGAAATCGCGATCTTGAATCAGCGCGCGCGCACGTGCGGTAAATGCGAGCGCGAGCGAAGCACGGGGGCTCGCGCCGTACTCAACGTAGCCGTTCGCACTTCGCGTGGCACCGACAAGGTCGATAATATACCGCTTGACCTTCTCATCGATGTGGACGTTATGCGCAGCCGCGCGCCACGCGTGCAAATCGTCAAGGGTGGCGACCGCGGTGAGCATCCGCGTTTCGTCCACAGCGAAGCGATTCAAAATCTGCAGCTCTTCTTCGGCTGCCGGAAAGCCAACGGGAACCTTCAGTAAAAAACGATCTAACTGCGCGTGCGGCAGAACGTATGTGCCGTCGGCGTCGATGGGGTTCATCGTCGCAAGGACCATGAATGGATCCGGAAGCGCGTGCGTTTCCGGTCCAATGGTGACTTGGCGTTCTTGCATTGCTTCCAGTAACGCCGATTGAACTTTTGCCGGTGCGCGGTTGACTTCGTCCGCCAAGACGATATTGGCGAACACTGGGCCGAGAACCGTTGAAAACGATGCGCTGCGCTGGTCGAAAACGCGCGTTCCCGTAACGTCGGCCGGCAAGAGATCGGGCGTGAATTGAATGCGCTTGAACGATGCATCGAGCGCCGCCGCAAGCGCCCGGCATGCGAGTGTTTTTGCGACACCGGGCGGTCCTTCGAGTAGCACGTGGCCGTTCGCGAGCAAGCCGATCACGAGCGATTCGACGACGTGCGTTTGACCTACGATCGTTGCGCTGACAGCGTCGATAAGCGTACGAGGCGACTTCACTGCACGATCTCCGTAATGGCTTGCTTTAATCCCGCGTCATCGATAAACGCGGCGCGTTCTACGCGCGTGAGCATCGAGCGCGTGAAAGGATTCGCCGCAATCGGCATGCTCAGAACATCGGTGAGCGTTGCCCCGTCCGTCGCGCCTGCCATGCGCCACAGTTCGCTCCGCAAATTCATCACGGCTGCACGCGTGCGTTCGCGCCGTAGCCGCTCGACTGCCGCATCATATGGATCGGCCTGCGGCACGGGCACCGGCGGTGCCGCCGTTGGCACGGGCGGCGCAACATCTACTTGCGGCTTGCGCGTTCCTCGTACGAAAATGAACGTCATCACCGCCAAGGCGCTTGCAAGGCCCAGCACGCCTGTCCAAATCCAAAGCAGCGTGCTGCCCGTTTCCGCGGGTGCGATCGGCCCCTGCACGTTCAGGTGCAGCGAATTCGAGATGAAGCGTTTCGCTTTTCCGTCGCGCACGTCGACGGCGTCCAGGTATGCGGGGGTGACATCGAGCGCACCGCTTGCGTGCGGAATCACGCGCAACGTTTCGCGGTACGTCGTGCCGGAAGGCCCGGCGGAAAGCACGCGTTCATCGCCGACTTCTTCCGCACTGCCCAGATCGGGTAAAAACAAGTTGTCGAGTTTGGGGATGTTCTGACGCACGCGAACGGTTACAGTGACGTCGAACGGCTGCTCGACGTGCGGCGTTTGCGTGCTCGAATCGAGCGTAAATGACAGAACATTCATTCGCTGCAACCCAAGAAGCAGCGCTACAGCAAGTCGTGCAACCACTGCGCGAACAGGCGGCGCGCATCAAACGGGCCGGGTGACGCCTCCGGATGAAATTGCACCGCCTGGACCGGTAAGACGCGGTGGCGGAAGCCTTCGTTTGTGCCGTCGTTGAGGTTGACCATCGTTTGTTCGAGTTCGTCGGGCAGCGTTTTTGCATCCACCGCATACCCGTGGTTGTGCGCCGTGACCAGCACTTCGTTTTGCTGCAAATCTTTAACGGGTTGATTTCCGCCGCGGTGACCGTATGGAAGTTTAAATGTTTGCGCACCGCACGCGAGCGCGAGCAGTTGATGCCCCAAACACACGCCGTACATCGGCTTCTCGCCAAGCATCGAGCGCAGCGTTTCGATCGTTTGCGGCAAGTCCGTCGGGTCGCCGGGGCCCGGCGATATGAAGACGGCTTGCGGACTGTACCGTTCGATCTCCTCGCGCGTCGCATCGTAGGGCAGCACGGTCACGTGCGCGCCGAGAGCCGTGAGTTCGCGCAGAATCGCGCGTTTGACGCCGCAATCGATCAACACCACGCGCGGTCCACCCGGTGTGCCTTCGACGTGCTCGGCGCGGGTTGCGACGCCGGGTACGAGATCTTTTGTCGTTGCCGTGCGGACGAATTCGCTCAGGCGTGCTTCGGCGCGCGCGAGCGCTTCATCTCCGACGGCGAGTGCAGCCCAAATCGTGCCGTGCTCGCGTAGCGCAATCGTGATCGATCGCGTGTCGGCACCCGTCATCGTCGGAATCTTCTGCTCGTTCAGCCACGACGGCAAATCCGCTTTCGCATCGTAGTGTGAGGGATGGCGCGCAATGCGTTTGATCACGGCGCCCGCAACACACGCGCGCGGATATTGCGCCACGCGGCCGCTGATGCCGTAGTTGCCGATCATCGGATACGTGAACGTGAGAATCTGACCGGCATACGACGGATCGGTCAGCGCTTCTTCATAACCGGTCATGCCGGTGTAAAACACCGCTTCGCCCAGCGCGATGCCTTCGTAGTCCAGGCCGTCGCCGTCGAAGCGCGTGCCATCGGCAAGAAAGAGGCTAGCGCGCTTCATACGCGTGCCGTCCGTTGACAATCGTGTGCAAAATCATGCGCGGCAACGTCATTCCGGCAAACGGCGTCGCTTTGCCTTTACTGCGAAACTGCGAGGGATCGACCGTCCACGGCCGATCGGCGAATATGGTAATGTCGGCGGGCGATCCAACGGCGAGTGTTCCTCCCGGGATGTTCAAGATGCGCGCGGCATTCGTAGAGATCATCGCGACGAACCGCTCGACCGGCAAGCCTGGCAATGCATACGCGTAGGCGCCGGCAGCAATTTCAAGACCGGTAAAGCCCACCGCAGCGCACGAAAAATCGCCGCTTTTTTCGAGCTCCGTGTGCGGCGCGTGATCGCTGGCGAACACCTCGATGTCGCCGGCAAGCACGCCGCGGCGGAGCGCATCGACGTCGGCTTGCATGCGCAGCGGCGGATTCACTTTCGCGCGCGCGCCGAGCGTATCGACGGCCTCGTCGGTGAACACGAGATGATGCGGCGTAACCTCGCATGTGACGTTGATACCGTGGCTGCGCGCATGCGTTACAGTTCCAAGCGCCCCCGCGGTGGAAACATGCGCGATATGCCAGCGCTTTCCGGTGGCCGCCGCGATAGGCATGTCGCGCGCAACGATCGCGTCCTCGGCGATTGCATTTGAGCCAATGCTTCGCACAGCGTCGCCTTTGAGATGAATGTCTTCGCAATGCAGAATGAACGCCGCATCGAGATCGCGGGCTTGCATTGCTGCATTGTACAACGTGCGCGCATTCATCACGGTGCTGCCGTCATCGCTGAATGCTACCGCGCCTCCGCGCGCGAGCTGCGCGAAATCCACCGGCACCTCACCCTTGCGGCCGCGCGTGATGCAAGCGATCGGATACACGCGGCAATGCGCCGCGCCGCAGAGCGGTTCGGCAAAACTCGTTCTGCGGAGAACTTCGGGCACGTCGAGCGGAGGGATCGTGTTCGGCATAGCGGCAACGGATGTAAATCCGCCGGCAACCGCAGCTAACGTTCCGCTCGCGATCGTTTCTTTTTCCGGGTTGCCCGGCTCGCGCAGATGCACGTGCATGTCGATGAAACCGGGCGCAACAAACGCACCGCTTGCATCGATAACCGGCTCGCCGCTTTGCGGTTCCAAGTGTTCGCCTATCTCGGCGATGCGATTGTTTTGAATCCGAAGATCCAATGTGGCGTCCAGTCGTTGTGACGGATCGACGATGCGTCCGCCTTTTACGAGCACGCGAGCGATCGGGCGCCGTTAACGAGAAAATCCAAGACGGCCATGCGCACGCCAACGCCGTGCATGACTTGGCGCGCATAACGCCAGCCCGCGAACTCGAGCACGGAATCGTCGAGCTCCACGCCCCGGTTGTATGGACCGGGATGCATCACGATCGCGTCGCGCTGCATCATCGTCAGGCGCCGGCCATCGAGGCGGTATTGCTGGATATACTCTTCGTCGGAAATCGGCATCGGCCTGTTGGCGAACCGCTCGCGCTGAATGCGCAGAAGCACCACTGCATCGACTTGTCCAATGACCGCATCGAAATTGCGTTCGATCACGATGCCCGGCTGCGTGAATTGTCCTTCAGGTAAAAATGCTTCCGGCCCTACGAGGATGACGCTCGCGCCCAGCGTGTGCAAACCGGCGATGGTGGAATGCGCGACGCGGCTGTGCAGCACGTCGCCGACAATCGCAACCGTGCGGCCTTTCAAATCGCCGAACTCTTCGCAGAGCGTGTAGAGGTCCAGCAGCGCTTGCGTCGGGTGCGCGTGCGAACCATCGCCCGCGTTGATCACGTGGCCGTCGAACATGAGCGCGATGCGTCGCGGAAAACCGGGTTCAGGATGACGCACAACGATGACGTTGATGCCCATAGCGGCAAGCGTGATCGCGGTATCCTCGATCGTTTCACCTTTACTCAAACTCGATTCGCTGGGCCAGATCGTAATCACGTCGGCGCCCAATCGATGCTCGGCAAGGGTAAACGAGGTCATCGTGCGCGTGCTGTGTTCGAAAAACATATTCACGCACGAGATGCCTTCGAGCAGCTTCGGCGGGCGTTCGCGTTCCAAATCACCCGTGCGCTCGAAGATGTACGTGATTTCCTCGCGCGTGAGGTCGTCCAGATCGATGAGGCTGCGTCTAGTCCGCAACGATGGCGACCTCGTCATCGGCATGCGGTTTCGCGTGCACTTGCACCATGACACGCTCTCGGCGGCTCGTTGGGATAAAGCGTCCGACGTAATCCGGTTGAATCGGCAGTTCACGAAGTCCGCGATCCACCAGCACGCACAGGCGCACCGCCGACGGACGTCCCAGATCCGTAACGGCGTCGAGCGCTGCCCGAACGGTGCGTCCCGTGTAGAGTACATCGTCGATGATAATGACGACTTTACCGGCGACGTCGATGGGAATTTGCGATTCGGGCAGCTCGTGCGTAACGGCGTCGTCACGGTAGAGGTTGATGTTGAGAAATCCGAGCGGCGGACGGCGCCCGCTGATCCGCTCTACCTGGTCGGCGATGCGCTGCGCGAGCGCTTCACCGCCGCGGCGGATGCCGAGCAAATAGAGCTCGCTTTGCGCATCTTCGGGTTCGAGAATCTGATGGGCAAGTCGGGCGACGATCCGGTCGATTTCGTCCGGACCGATAAGGACGCGGCGTTTCTGCGTCGCGGCGGTCATCGGCGGCATTCCTCCAGCGCGGCCAGAGCGCGGGCGAGCTGCGCGCGATAGCCTTCGAGTTTCTCGCGCTCCTTCGCCACAACTTCAGGCTTCGCATTTGCGATAAACTTCTCGTTGGCGAGCTTGCTCTCGAGACGGGCGACCTCGGCGCGCACGCGTTCGATTTCCTTTTTATAGCGCTCTTCCAAGACGCCCGCGGGCGCCTCGCCTTCGATGTGTGCGATCGCCTCGAGCGCCGAGGCATGGCCGTTGGAAGCGGCCGCCTGCGAGGGCTCACCGTAGGTCAGCGTGCAGACGAGCGAAGTAATTTCCGGCGGAACGGCCGCAGGAATACGCAGCGTGATACGTTCGCGTCGCTGAAGGCCGAGTTCCGAACGCAAGTTGCGCAGGCGCTCGACACTGCTTTGCACGGCGGCGAACATATTTGCCGCATCGCGGTCGATTGGAATCTCCAGAGGATCGGGCCAGCTCGCGGTGACGATCGTTTGTCCATCGTGCGGAATCGTTAGCCACACTTCTTCGGTGATGAACGGCGCAATCGGATGCAACAAACGCATTGCGTTGTTCATGACAAATGAGAGCACGCCGGCGCGCGTTTCGCGCGAGTATTCATCCTTCGTTGCTTCAAGGTACCAATCGCAGAGTTCGTACCAAATGAAGTGCCACAGCGTTTCCGCCGCCGTGCCCATGTCGTATGCGTTGAGCGCGGATGTGACGGCGATTATCGTATCGTGTAAACGCGCGAGGATCCAGCGGTCGGCTACAGTGAGGTTCTCACGCGGCGGCAACGTCAGTGCACGTGGTAAACCTTCCGGTAACGCCATCAGGTAACGCATAGCGTTCCAGATTTTGTTGTTGAAGTTGCGTGCTTCTTCACAGCGCGATTCTTGGAAGCGTACTTCCTGCGATTCCAAGCGCATTTGCCGCATCATGCCCATGCGGAATGCATCGGCGCCGTATTTGTGCGCGAGGTCCATCGGATCGATCGCGTTGCCGAGCGATTTGCTCATCTTGCGGCCAAGCGCATCGTAAACCGTCGGCGTAATGAACACATCGCGGAACGGAACTTCGCCCATGAACTTCAGGCCAAGCATTACCATGCGGGCAACCCAAAGGAAGATGATATCGCCGCCGGTGATCAGGACTTGCGAAGGATACCAATGGTCGAGCTCCGGCGTTTGCTCCGGCCAGCCGTGGATTGAGAACGGCCAAAGGCCCGAAGAAAACCACGTATCCAGCGTGTCGGGATCGCGCGTGAGATCCATGGTCCCGTAATGTTCTTGCGCGAAACCCATCGCTTCGACTTCATTTTCCGCAACGACGATATCGCCGTCCGGCGTGTACCACACGGGTAGCTGGTGGCCCCACCACACTTGACGCGAGATATTCCAATCACGAATGTTCGTGAGCCACTGTTCGTACGTTCTGCCGTAACGCTCGGGAACGAACCGCAGGCGATCTTCGCGGTACGCGCGCAATGCGGGTTCGGCAAGCGGTTTCATGCGCACGAACCACTGGAGTGAGAGCAGGGGTTCGATCACTTCGCCCGTGCGATGGCTGATCGAGATCGCGTGACGGTACGGCTTTTCTTCGACAAGCAGATTTTGCGCGCGGAGATCGGCAACGATGGCTTTACGCGTCTCGAACCGATCCATACCGGCATATTTTCCGACGTCGAGATCTTGCGCGGTAATGCAGCCATCGAAGTCGATCACCGATGGCATCGGAAGATTGTGGCGTTCGCCGATCTCGTAGTCCGTTGGATCGTGCGCCGGCGTTACTTTTACCGCGCCGGTTCCAAAGTCGCGCTCGACGGCCTGGTCGGCGATGATCGGAATCGATCGCCTCAGTAACGGCGGCACCAGCACGTGCGTGCCGATAAAAGCTTTGTATCGCTCGTCATCCGGATGCACTGCAATCGCGACATCCGCGAGCATCGTTTCCGGACGGGTGGTTGCAATTTCAATAGCGTCGCCGTTGTTTACCGACGGATATCGAATGCGCCACAAAAACGCGTCGCGTTCCTCGTGCTCGACTTCCGCATCGGAGATCGTGGTTTTCGCTTTCGGATCCCAGTTGACCAGACGCTTTCCGCGATAAATCAATCCTTCGCGGTAAAGGTCGATGAAGACGCGACGCACCGCGTTCGAGAGACCTTCGTCCATCGTGAACCGGCTGCGCTGCCAATCCGGGCCAAAGCCGAGCGCGCGGAACTGTTGCTCGATCGTGCCGCCCGTCTCGCGCGACCACTGCCAGGCGAGTTCCAGGTAAGCCTTGCGCCCCAGGGACTCGCGCGTCTTGCCTTCATCCGCTAAGCGGCGGATCAGCACCGTTTCGGTCGCGATTGCGGCGTGGTCGGTCCCCGGCAGCCAATCGGCGTTGTCGCCGAACATGCGATGGTAACGCGTGAGCACGTCCATCGGCGTGTACGTGGACCCGTGCCCGAGATGCGCGCGCGCCGTGACGTTCGGCGGCGGCATGCAAACGATAAACGGCGGACGCGACGGGTCCGGCTCCTCGTGGAAGTAACCCGCCGCCTCCCACTGCGCGTAGAGCCGCGGCTCAACGGATTTGGGGTCGAAGTGTTTGGGCAGGTCGCTCACGGTTGGGGTGGGTTTCGCATTGCCTTGGGCCGTGCCTGTTCAAAAGTAACAGAGCACTAGGTGCAAATTGCACTTATGCACCGGCATGCAACTTTACTATTATTTAACCATCCTGCCCCACGGATTTTCTATTTGTATTTGCTGCACTTAACGCGTTGGAGGCGCTCCTACATGCTCAGATCCAGACTGCTCGCGGCAGCCGCATTTACCTCATTGCTGGCGGCGTGCGCCGGCGGCGGCACCCCAAGTGTCCCGTCAGCACCTCAGCCGTCATCATCCTTCACGGCTCCGAGCCGTACGATGACCGACGCGCGGGGAGAAGTCGCCGTCGTCACCTTCACTAAGGAAGTCCAAGACACAATCAACCTATTAGACGGTGGTACCGCCGGCGGACGCGTCACGATGCGGCACAGCAGTGGTGGTAACCTTACACTTCACGGCGGTCCCGTTTCCACGGCGCCGGAGATCTATCTCGTTCTTTATGGATCCGCCTGGGGCGGCGCAACCGGTGGCGGTTCCGGCGATCCGGATGGCGCGGTCAGCTATCTGAACGGTTACTATCCGGCCGTTAGTGGAACCGGCTGGCACAACACCGAGACGCAGTACTACGGCGCAAACGGCGTGCACATCCCCAACACGATCACGTATCACGGCGTAATTTACGATTCGACGAACCCGCCTTCGAGCCCGACGCAGTCTCAGATGGCCAGCGAAGCTGCCAAAATTGCGCAACAGACCGGCAAAGCGGGTCCGAACGTCAGCTATGTGATCGCACTGCCGTCGGGCGTGCACCCGAGCGGCTTCATCACCCAATGGTGCGCATGGCACAGCAGCACGAGCTCGAGCGTAGGAACCGTCTCGTACACGAATCTGCCGTATCAGCCTGATGCAGGCACGAGCTGCGGCTCGAACTGGGGCACCAACGCAGGCTTCAGCATCGTTGGCGGCCACGAACAAGCCGAAACCGAAACCGACCCGCAGCCGAACACCGGCTGGCTCGACGGCTCGGGCAGCGAAATCGGCGACAAATGCGCCTGGACCAACATCGGCAACTGGGTCGGAAGTTATCCGAGCCAACCGCTGTGGGACAACGCAATCTCCGGTTGCGCAACAAGCGGCCCGTAATTCCAATCAATCGCAACAAAGAAAGACGCCGGGCTTTTGAGCCCGGCGTCTTTCTTTTGTGTATGTCTTGGGCAACCGAATCACCGAGATGAGAACCGGGCATCGCGAACGCGGCGCGGCCTAAAGTGTCATGGTGAGGTATCGAACCAAAGCCGAGGTATCGAGGCTGGTCCAACTTGCCGCGCATTGCCGCATTGCACTGCACATGCACGTGTGTCGCATGCGTTTAGTGCATGCCGCGCTGTTCGGCTACCTTCAACTCCGTCGTAAAATGGGCCTCGATGCCTCGGCCGTGGTTCGATGCCTCACGATTCCACTCAGACTCGCAGCCGCACGTCCGTGAATTCTCCCGTGTCGATCATTGCGCGTAGGCCGGCGACGATTTCGTCTTTGTCGGCTGCTTTCGTAAGGACAGCATTTGCACCCGAGAAATGGCATGCCTTAGCCCACTCCGCGCTGCGCATGCTGG